>JANXZT010000045.1 GCA_025355395.1 Betaproteobacteria bacterium | reverse complement strand
ATCGGGGCCTTGACAGGCGCGATGGGGTCGCCCAGGTGCGCTATCAACACGGTCGAGCCACGGATCATCTTGACGCCTCCCTCCGACACGCGTTTATCGCACATTTGCGCCGGCACGAACACGTTCGATGCAACCGGCGCGGCACGCCGCGCGCAATCTGGTAGCGGCAAATGGGCTGGGGAACCGTATGGGTCATTTGGAGCCGAAGTCTGCATTGGGCGATTACCGCACGGATGGGCTATGTCATCGCCGATCAGCAGATGGAGCGTGGCGTGGTTTCGATCGCCGTGCCCGTTCGCAATGGTCCTGCAACTGGACACCATGGGCTATTACGGGGCCTACAGCTTTGAAGTGCTCAACGACGATTATGTGCAGTTGCTGGTGTCGGTGGTTGCGCGCCGGGCCCGCGAGTCGGCGCGCTGGCTTGCCGCGCACGTGCCGCGCCGCAGCTTGCCTCGTCGGGTCGGCTCACCGCCACGGCATCCGTCCTTGCCGTCACAGCATGCGGTGCCCGATTGTTGAGCGCGACGCGCGCGAGACATTAAGGTCTGGTGTTCTGACCGGTATGGGATCCCGCCGGGAGCGCATTCCGGCTGTCGCCGCGTACTGTAAGCCCGCATGGGCAAACGCGCCTTGATGGTCTTGGCGCTCATGGATAATTGGATCCTCGCCGGACAGCCTCGAATCGCGTGTGGAAGGATGGCAGCGGTGGCAGCCCCTTGCTAGAATGCCAGACGGCTCCGTGCAGCGAACAGGGTCACGACGCATGGTGGCATGACCTGCAGGCAAGTTGGATAAGGTCGCCGTGCTTCATTGGACGGGCGCCGAAGCAGATGATTCACAGATGCCGCTACTGCGGGAGCTCGAACGTGCGTCGCTCGTCGCGGCACGGTGAGCCGCGATTCCCGCGCCACTTGCTCCAATCCGCCTATCGATGCCGTGAGTGTAACGGCCGGTTCTGGGCGATTCCGCGGCGCATGCGCAGGAAGCTTTCGGCCGCGGCAATCGTCCTGGCACTGGTGGTGGGGGCATCCCTCCCCTTGGCTATCTACGATCGTTTGGATCGCCACGGCAAGCCACCGGTTGCGGCACGTGTGCCCGACGGCATCGAGGAATACCGGGTCGCTCGCCGTTACGTGAACGGTGAGGGCGTACCCAAGAGTACAACTGACGCCTTCATTTGGCTGAATCGGTCGGCGCACCAGGGATATACGCCGGCGCAGTACGAGCTGGGGATGGCCCTGCGCGATGGGATCGGCGCGAGCGCGGACCCGCAGCGGGCTTGGACATGGCTGCGGCTTGCCGCCGAATCAGGGGAGCCACGGGCGCAATTCGAGCTCGGGCTCATGTACGCAGGCGGACGCGATACCCCGATCGACTTGGTCAGCGGGTACATCTGGCTGACCCTTGCCGCGGCGAAGGGCGTCGAAGGAGCAAGCGAAGCCCGAGCGGCGCTGGTGGCGCGCATGAGCCCGGACCAGGTCGCTCGCGCCGACGTGCAGGTTCATCGACTGTCCGAGACGGTGCATGCCTTCGAAGCGCAGCAGAATTGACCGATAAGATAGAGAAACCTTCGAAGCCGGTCCTCTATCTTTACATCGGTCAGCGTACGGTCCTCGGCGAACGTGGGTCTCAGCGCGTAACACCAGCAAGCTGCGCTGCGAGCAGAACCTGGTGCGCAACGCATGAATTGAGCGCCAGCACGGTTGAGGCGAAAGCCGCCGCTTCGACGCGATCGCTTGGAACTATGCGAACGGCGACATCCGGCAGTGTGCTGGGTCGCTCAATTCACCGTCGCGGTGATCAATTGCAGATTGCTCGGCGTGCTGAATCCAGACGGCGCTCCGACGGTGAGTAAGGTTGTACCGGCGGCAACCGGATCGGTGTTCGATGCCCCGGTCGTGGTGCTGAAATTTCCGCACGGACTCGTATTGGCAAACCCGGTGGGCACCAGCGTCATCGTGCTGGTATCGGTGGCAAAGCTGGAGCCGGGAGGCTGATTGGAGCCCGGCCGAATCTTACCGGTTCGGTCTCTTCTGCCAACCGGCGGCAATGGGCGCGATCGGGTGTTCGCGCGATTCAACGCGGCGTCACCACCATCGTCGCACTGTTGTTGCCCGCATTGGGATCGGTCGGCGTCGACGCCGTCGTGGTCGCCGTGTTGGTGTAGCTCCCGGTCGCCTTCACCGTCGCGGTTATAAACAGCTGCCCGGCCACGTCCGGACTCTTGGCCGTTCGTTCCGTCGGAAGTGCTAGGAACGAGCCGCGGATGCGTTTGCGAGGCACTCCGATCCCCACCGGCTCGAGCGGTTCGATCACGGGTGGACGGAGGACCGCGTAGAACGCCTGGACCCGCTTCACGTATTCGACGGTTTCCGGATAGGGCGGCACCCGGTTGTGGTAGCGCGCCACCGCCATCTCGCCGGCGTTATAGGCCGCGAGAGCCAGCGCAAGGTCGTTGGAAAAGCGGCCGAGAAGGTCGCGCAAATACTGCGTGCCGATGCGAAGATTCAACGCGGGGTCGAGCAGTTTCCGCGCTGCAGATTGCTTCCTGTCATTGACCAGGCCGTAGCGGGCGGCCGTCTCGGGCATCACCTGCATGAGTCCGCGGGCACCCTTGCTCGAAATGGCATCCGGCTGGAACGCCGATTCGGCCGCGACCACTGCTTTCACCAGCGCCGGATCGAGTTCAGCCCACGTCGCGTGCTCTTCGATGAGACTTTCGTAGCGCAACGCGTTGCCGTCGTTGGCGAGCCGCTGCAACGCGGCCCGTGCCGCAAGGCTATCCGGCGTACTTGGCGGCGGCGCGTCCGCATGATCGGTTGGCGCCGCGGCATCGACCCGATCGCCGCGGAAGAAGAGCTGGTATCGCGCGTCGGTCTTTTGCTGCGACAGATGCGTTCCGCCCTGATCATCGACGTAACCCCAAACCTCGGCCGTCGCACCGGTGCTGGTTCCGATCAGCGCCAACAAGAGTAGCGTCATAACGACCCGCCCGCGCCATGACCGCCGCCGGCAGGAGCGGGGAAACGCGCCGCAAGGCAGGAACAGGCGAGGAATCGGGGTCATGGCCAGCGCCGATTATCGCAGGGCGCACGGGATTGGCGGCGCTGCAGGATCAAGATGTGCGAAGATTTTCGCCGCCGTCGGGGTCGGTGGCGGCTTCCACGCGGCGTGGTTACGCCACCGCTGCCGGGCCGGAATTCCGTCCGGGAGTCTTGCGATCGCCGTCACTCATTTCCGTCATTCCCAATAGAAGGAAGCTTCCGCCATGCCATCGCGGCGCTACCATCACTGTGTCTACGTTGTCGAGCTCTCGACAGACGTGCTGCAGGAGCCGCGTTTTCGCAAGGCCAATCCCGGCTACCGCGATGGGGAGCCGTGTGTCTACGTCGGAATGACGGGCCTCGCGCCCGACGAGCGCTTCGACAAGCACAAGGCGGGTATCAAGGCCAACCGCTACGTGGAGCGCTATGGATTAAGGCTGCGCCCGGACCTTTACGCCGTATACAACCCCATGCCATACCGCGGCGCGCAGGACATGGAGATCGAGCTCGGTATTGCACTTCGGGAAGCGGGGTACGGGGTGTGGCAGGGTTGACCGAGCGCAAAGAACGAGCGGATCGGGTACTTCGCGATTGCAGACGATCGCTACGTCGGGGTGCAGCGTATCGGCCGCCCAAGTAGCGAGCGGTCGATTTGCGTTCGCCGGCAATCCGTGATTACTCCTTCTTCGGGTTGGCATCCTTTTCGCGGGCACGCTCTTCCTGCTTGGCCTTGTCCCGCTCCTCCTGCTGCTTGCGGCGCGCTGCGGCACGCTCCCCTTCTGCCGGGGGTGGGGCTTGCACGCCGGCGGCGGCCGGCGGCGGAGGTGCCGCGCCAGGCGCGGCCGCAGCAGGTTGGGGTCGGGCCGCGGCTGCGGGTGGTGGTGCTGGTGCGGGTGCTGGCTGAGCGGGCGGCTGGGCAACCGGTGCAGGCTCCTGACGCCCCGGAGCATCGCCGCGGCGTCCGTTGCCACGGCCACGCGGTTCCGGCGCCGCTGCCGGCGGAACGTCGCGCTGCGCTTCGGCGGCCGGCATCTGGGGAGCGCCACGCGCGTCGCGTCGCGCATCACGGCGCGGCGCCGCGTTGCCTTCAGGCGC
>JANXZT010000489.1 GCA_025355395.1 Betaproteobacteria bacterium | reverse complement strand
GAAGAGCGATTGACCCGGTTGTTGCTGGGTCTGGGCCTGCGCAACTTCTCGATGCATCCGGCGCATCTGCTATCGGTCAAGGAACGGGTCCTCACAAGCGCCATCAAGGCGGTCGTGCCGATCGTCGCGCGGATGCGCCGCACCGACGACCCGGTTCGCCTCGCCGGGTTACTCGACCGTCTGAATGCCTGAAGCATCACTCATATCGGTAATCATCGATAATTTCGATCGGACTTGGCCGGTTGCCCATTCATGAATCTACATATTCGGTTGCTCGGGACTGTTGCGTTGAGTCTCGCGGCGCTCGGGAGCGGCGGCGCATGGGGTGTGGCCGTCGGGGAGCAACCGCCGGCATTCGCCTTGCCGGATGCGCGTGGAGAGATCGTCACTCTCTCGCAGTTCCGCGGGCAGGTGACTTACGTTGACTTCTGGGCCTCCTGGTGCGGCCCGTGCAAGCGCTCGTTTCCATGGATGAACGCGTTGCAACGCCGGTATGGCGAGCACGGCCTCGTCATTGTGGCGGTCAATGTCGACAAAAAACGCGCCGACGCCGAGCGGTTCCTGCAGCAGATACCCGCCAATTTCCGGGTCGTGTTCGACGCCGCGGGCGTCACGCCATTGGCTTGGGCGGTTGGCGCCATGCCAAGCTCCTATCTCATCGACGGCGAGGGTAAGGTGACCGCTGTGGAAACCGGCTTTTTCGATGAACGCAAGGGCCTTGTGGAAGAGCACATCCGCTCATTGCTGCGTGTGCCTTAGAGAGGGGACATCGTCCAGTGTTTATCCGCCGCAGTTGCGTGGCTCTTGCTTCCACCATCGCATTCCTGCTGCCCGGATGCGCCGCGTACGCGCCGCCATACCCGTGGGAGAAAGGCGAGCTCGCGCAGCCGCAGATGCAGTTCGACGCCGATGCGCTCGATGCCAAGATCGGGCAACACATCTACACCAGCAAGGAAGCCGCGGCCGGCGGCTACGGTGTGGGCGGGGGCGGATGTGGCTGCAACTGAAGATCGGCCGCGCATTGCCGCGGGTTCGGTCGCGGCGCCGGCGGAGGGCATGGTGGCTGCGGATCGTGCACCGGACGGCGCGGTGCTGTCGGCCACCTCCGGGGCCCTGCTGGCCGCGGCGCTGGCGTTGCCCGGTGTTGCGCCCGGCCTGGCGATGGCGCAAGCCGCGCCGGAACAGGGCGTCATTGCGCTCAAATATCTCGACTACCGCGATTGGCAACCCGGCGAAGCGCGCATGCGGGTGCGAGCGCCGGCCCTTTATGTCTTGAAGCCACTGTCGGACTCGGTCGCGGTGGAAGGCTCCCTGGTGTATGACAGCGTCTCGGGGGCCTCGCCGCTTTATTTCAACACCCTGTCCGGCGCCTCGGGCATCGGCATCACCGAGTATCGCACTGCGGGGGACATCAAGGTCACCAAATATTTCAATCGGATGGCGATCGGCGTCGGAGGCGCCGCATCATCGGAGCGCGACTACCTTTCGCGTGCGGCGTCGCTCGACGTGCGGGTTTTCAGTGACGACCGCAATCGCACTTATGCCTTCGGGATCGGGGGCGAGAACGATCGCATCGACAGTGTCAACGGCATTGCCGTCGGTCAGCGGCGTCATACCGTCGACGTGCTGCTCGGTGTGACCCAGGTCCTCTCCGCGCAGGCGATCATCCAATCCAATCTCGCCTATTCCGCCGGACATGGCTACTACTCCGACCCGTACAAGCTCCTCGACACCCGTCCTGATCGTCGGCGAACGCTTGCCTGGCTCACGCGTTATCACCAACATCTGCCCGGCATCGATGCCACCGTCAAGGTTTCGTACCGGTATCTGCACGATTCGTTCGGCAGCACTTCGCACACCGCCGAAATCGCCTGGGTGCAACCCGTGCCGCGAGGCTTCACGGTAACGCCGAGCCTGCGCTACGCCACTCAAAGCGCTGCGGACTTCTACTTCGATCCACCCTTCCCTGCGGGGCATGTGCCAGGTGCGCTTTACACCGCCGACACGCGACTCGCTGCGTTTGGCGCCATCACGCCGGGACTCAAGCTCGCCGCTGATCTGGGTGGGGGATGGAGCGCGGATGTGAAGCTGGAGGTTTACCGCCAGCGTTCTTCGTGGCGCCTCTTCAGTGATGGCAGCCCGGGCATCGCGCCCTTGTCCGCGCGCTGGATCCAGGCTGGCATCGCCAAGGTGTTCTAGCAGCGCCGGGGCGCGCCCCATGGTCTTGTACCGGTTCGAGTTTGCCGCCATGGCTTGCGCGAACGAGTTGCAGCTGTGGGGCGAGGACGAAGCCGATGTGCGTCGTGCGGCGGAATTTGCGATCGCGGATGTCCGGCGAATCGAAGCCAAGTACTCGCGCTATCGCGCCGACAGCGTGACCAGCGCAATCAATGCGGCGGCGGGTGGCGCACCGGTGCCGATCGATGCGGAGACCGCGGCGTTGTTGGGCTATGCCGAGCGTTGCCATCGAGTAAGTGGCGGCCTTTTCGACATCACGTCAGGCGTCTTGCGTCGGGCGTGGAATTTTCGCCGTCAACCACCGCGTGTGCCGAGCGATTCGGAGCTCGCGGCCCTGACGCCGCTGGTCGACTGGACCGCCGTGGAATGGAACGAGCGTGCCGTTCGCCTGCCGCGCGCGGGCATGGAGATCGATTTTGGCGGCATCGGCAAGGAGTACGCGGTGGATCGCGCGGCGACTTGCTGCGCCGAGCGCGGCCTCGCTCACGGCCTGGTCAATCTTGGCGGTGATGTGCGGGTGATGGGCCCCCAACCCGGCGGCGCGCCGTGGCGCGTCGGCATCCGGCATCCGCGTCGCGACGATGCGGCGCTCGCCAGCGTGGAGTTGTTCGAGGGCGCGCTGGCCACCAGTGGTGACTACGAGCGGTTCTTCGAAATCGACCGCAAGCGCTATTGCCATCTCATTCATCCGCGAACGGGTGCTGCCGCCTCGACCTGGCAATCGGTCAGTGTGACCGCGCCGCTTTGCGTCGTTGCCGGTAGCTGCGCCACGATTGCAATGCTCGCGCGCGAAAGCGCCGAAGTGTTTCTGGCTTCCCAAGCCGTGGACTACCTGATGGTGGACGCCCATGGCGCCTGCCGCGGCCCGTTGCAACCCGCCTCGTGACACGCAAGGTGCCGTGCCGGGTCTTGGTCCCGAATGCGATACACTGTAGCCGCGCCGATTTGATCCAGCTTGCGGGCGCGTTATAAATTACGCTAAAGCGGTCGGCCTTATTGCCCACCCGATTAGCAACGCGCTGGTCGGGTTTTTTTATGGTCGGTTGAAAACGACGCGATGCCATCCTTTGCCGTCACCCCCGGGGGCACCCCCGCCGCAGAATCCGGCCATTCGGTCGGCGTCGTAGAAGCGCGCCGCGCCCGATTCGACGCGCCGCTCGAGCTTGCCTGCGGCCAGAGCCTGCCTGCCTACGAGCTCGCATACGAAACCTACGGCACGCTCGACCAAGCGCGGTCCAACGCGGTGCTCGTGTGTCATGCGCTCAATGCCTCGCATCATGTCGCAGGCTGTTACGCCGACAACCCGGAAGACATCGGCTGGTGGGACAACATGGTTGGCCCGGGCAAGCCGCTCGATACCAACCGCTATTTTGTAATCGGGGTCAACAACCTCGGCAGTTGTTTCGGCTCGACCGGACCCACCTCGATCAACCCCGCGACGGGACGCTCGTGGGGCGCGGATTTTCCGCTGGTGACCGTCGAGGACTGGGTCGATGCCCAGGCACGGCTTGCCGACATGCTGGGCATCCGCCAATTCGCCGCGGTCATGGGCGGCAGCCTCGGGGGCATGCAGGCCCTCGCCTGGGCGATCCGCTACCCCGATCGGATCCGGCACGCGTTGGTCATTGCTGCCGCACCCAATCTGTCCGCCCAGAATATCGCGTTCAACGAAGTCGCGCGGCAGGCAATCATGACCGACCCCGATTTTCATGACGGCCGCTTCGAGACGTTCGACACCAAACCTCGGCGCGGCCTGCGCGTGGCCCGCATGATCGGTCACATCACGTATCTATCCGACGAGCAGATGGAGGAAAAATTCGGGCGCGCGTTGCGCGAAGGGTTGCGGTTTTCGTTCGCCCCCGAGTTCCAGATCGAATCCTATTTGCGACATCAGGGCGAAAAGTTCGCCGATTACTACGACGCCAACACTTACCTTCGCATTACCAAGGCGCTCGATTATTTCGACCCGGCCATTGCGACAGGAGGCGATCTCGCCCGAGCACTCGCGCCGGCCACCTGCAAATTCCTGGTGGTGGCGTTCACCACGGACTGGCGGTTTGCGCCGGCACGCTCGCGGCAAATCGTGAAGGCCCTGGTCGACAATCGTCATGACGTTTCCTACGCCGAAGTGATTGCGTCCCATGGCCACGACGCCTTTCTGCTCGATGATCCACGGTATCTCGCGGTAGTCCGCGCTTACTTCGAGCGCATTGCAGCCGAAGGGTCGGCTACCACGGCCAAGGCCGCGCCATGAACGAGTACGTCGCCCCGCTCGGCGGCCGTGCCGACTTTGCGACCATCGCCGCCTGGCTGCCCTCGGCGGCGCGGGTGCTCGATCTGGGCTGCGGCGACGGGAGTCTCCTCGCCTACTTGAGCCGTATCCGCGGTGCGAGGGGCTACGGCATCGAAATCGACGACGCCGGCGTACTCGCGAGTGTGCGCAACGGCATCAATGTGCTCCAGAGCGACCTCGAATCGGGCCTCGCCGGTTTCGAAGATGCATCGTTTGATTGCGTGATCCTTTCCCAGACCCTGCAGGCGATGCGGCACACCGAAGACATCGTGCGCGAAATGCTGCGGGTGGGGCGCCAGGCCATCGTGACCTTTCCCAATTTCGGGCACTGGACCCATCGCCTGCAGATATTGCGCGGTCGCATGCCGGTGTCGTCGTCGCTGCCGTATCAGTGGTACGACACGCCCAACATTCACATGTGCACCGTTGCCGATTTCGACGCGTTCCTCGCCGAGCGACGCTATACCGTGGAGAATCGTGTCGTGCTCTCGGGGGGCAAGGAGGTCTCGGTGCTTCCGAACCTTCTGGGCGAGCTTGCCATCTATCGGTTCCGACCAGGGTAGCTGTCAGTCATATCGGCAATCCGCGATGGCAGCTTTGCTGCGTCTGCCGCTTATACAATCCTTGACGGCAGCTTTGCTGCGCCTGTCGCCTACATCAGCCATCTTCAATAAACACAGCAACGCGGCGCCGCGCATCATTGCCGCTACAATCGCCGCATGCTGAATCCAGCCGCGGCCACCGCGCCCAAACAGACGTTGCGCGAGGCGCTTTTCAACCGCCGGATGCTGATCTGCATCTTCGTCGGTTTCTCGTCTGGCCTGCCGCTCTACATCCTTATCAATCTCGTGCCGGCATGGCTGCGCACCGAGCACGTGGACTTGAAATCCATTGGCCTTTTCGCGCTCATCCAGTTGCCGTACACATGGAAGTTCCTGTGGTCACCCGTGCTCGACCGATACGCATTGCCCATGCTCGGTCGCCGACGCGGATGGATGCTGATAACCCAAGTCGCGCTCCTCCTGTCGGTGCCGGGCTTCGGCCAACTGCATCCGCAGCAGGATCTGTGGTCGATCGCTTATCTTTGCACCGCGGTCGCATTTTTTAGCGCCAGTCAAGACATCGTGATCGACGCCTACCGGCGCGAAATCCTTCCTGATGTCGAGCTTGGCCTGGGCAATGCCATTTATGTGAACGCGTATCGCATTGCCTCGCTCATCCCCGGGGCCTTGGCGCTGATCCTGTCCGATCACCTGCCGTGGCAAAGCGTCTTTGCGATTACCGCACTGTTCATGCTCCCCGGCATTGCACTCACGCTGATCGTGGATGAGCCACGGCTCGCGAGTGCCGCGCCCAGAACGCTCAAGGCCGCCGTGATCGAGCCGTTTCGAGAGTTCATCGGGCGCCGCGGCGCTCGGCAGGCGATGCTGGTGCTTGCCTTCATTTTTCTCTACAAGCTGGGCGACAGCATGGCGACCGCGCTGGCGACGCCGTTCTACATCGATCTCGGATTCACCAAGACCCAGATCGGTCTTGTTGCCAAGAACGCGGGATTATGGCCCGCGCTCCTGGGCGGGCTCCTCGGCGGGATTTGGATGCTGCGCATCGGCATCAATCGCGGGCTGTGGCTTTTTGGGGTCGTACAGGTGTTGTCGATTCTCGGCTTCGCTTATCTCGCACGGGAGAATCGCCCCGACACGGTGCTCTTGGCGCTGGTGATCGGCTTTGAGGCGCTCGGCGTCGGGTTGGGCACGGCCGCGTTCACCGCGTACATCGCCCGGGCAACCGATCCGCGTTATACCGCCACCCAGTTTGCGTTGTTCACGAGCCTTACCGCAGTGCCGCGAACCGTAGTGAATGCCTCGACGGGCTGGCTCGTCGAGCAAACCGGGTGGTACACCTTTTTTCTGATCTGCATGGTGCTGGCGCTACCCGGCATGGCATTACTATGGCGAGTCGCGCCCTGGAACGAGGATCCTCCCATCCCGCGAACGCCATGAACAACCAGAAATTCAGCGCGATCGCGCATCGGGATCACGATTACTGCAACCCGATCTCGACCGCCAAGATCGAGCGCCTGCTTGACCTGTTGCCGCTCGACGCTTCCTCGCGTGTGGTCGACTTGGGCTGCGGCCGCGCCGAATTGTCGCTGCGCATCATCGAGAAGTTCAGTGCGACGGTGATCGCCGTGGATCACTCGTCGCTGATGCTCGACGCGGCGCGCGAACGTGCCGAATGGACGGGCGCCCTCGGCAAGCTTCATCTCGAGAACGCGGACATCCGTGACTTCCAGGCCGACCCCGAAACGTTTCACCTGACGGTCATGCTCGGCGCCGGCGGTATCGCCGGTGGCATGCCGGGGATCTGCAACAAGCTCAAGGGTTGGACCAAGCCGGGCGGCTACGTCATGGTCGGCGAAGCGTATTGGCGCAAGAAACCGCATCCCGATTACCTCGCCCTCCTCGGTGGCCGCGATGTCCGCTATCTCGACCATCGGGGCAATGTGCAGTCGGGCATCGACGCCGGGCTCGTGCCGATGCACGCCACCACCTCGTCGGTCGATGAATGGGACGAATACGAGTGGAAATATTCGCGCTCGATCGAAAGCTATGCCGGCGAGCAGCCGGGCGATCCTGACATTCCCGCCATGCTCGTGCGCATACGGCGATGGCGCGACGGCTATCTGCGCTGGGGGCGCGATACGTTGGGCTTCGCGTGCTATCTCTTCCACCGGCCAGGACGCGGCGCCGAGTAGAAACATCCGCGTCGAGGTGTTGTGTGTCGGCTAAATTGCGACCGACCAATTCCCGGACTGCGTCATTTCAACCGTGTCGTCCTGCCCAACTGCGTCATTTCCGCGGGCACGGGATTCATTCGTTCTGCTCAACTGCGTCATTCCCGCAGGTTCGGGATTCATTCGTTCTGCTCACCTGCGTCATTCCCGCGAACGCGGGAATC
>JANXZT010000484.1 GCA_025355395.1 Betaproteobacteria bacterium | reverse complement strand
CGTCAATGAGCGCCGCAGGGCCGTCCCAAGGCGCGAATTGCTCCCTCTCGGAGGGAAGGCGCGCAGCGCCAAAGGTGCTCCAATGAGCGCAAACGATCCGATCGTCCGCTTCGTCGGCATCGGCAAGACGTACGACGGCGTCACGCGCGTCATCGACAACCTCAATCTCGACGTCGAACGCGGCGAGTTCCTGACGCTGCTGGGCCCCTCGGGGTCCGGCAAGACGACGACGCTGATGATCCTGGCCGGGTTCGAGGCCCCGACGTCGGGCGAGATCCTGCTCGACGGCAAGCCGCTGTCGCACAAGCCACCGTACCAGCGCGACATCGGCATGGTGTTCCAGAACTATGCGCTGTTCCCGCACATGACGGTGGCCGAGAACATCGGCTTTCCGCTGTCGGTACGCGGCATGGCCGGGGCCGCCATCGCCTCCCGGGTCGAGCGCGCGCTCGACATGGTGCAGCTCGGGGGATTCGGCAACCGGCGCCCGGCGCAGCTGTCCGGCGGCCAGCAGCAGCGCACCGCGGTGGCGCGGGCACTGGTGTTCGAGCCCAAGCTGATCCTGATGGACGAGCCGCTCGGCGCGCTCGACAAGCAGCTGCGCGAGCAGATGCAGTTCGAGATTCGCCGGTTGCACCAGCGACTTGGGGTGACGATGATGTACGTCACCCACGACCAATCCGAGGCGTTGACGATGTCGGACCGGATCGCCGTGTTTCATCGCGGCAGGATCCAGCAGCTCGACGGGCCGGAGCGCATCTACGAAGAGCCGGTGAATGCTTTTGTCGCGCGCTTCATCGGCGAGAACAATCGCCTTGATGGCGTCCTCGAGTCGGCCGACAGCGTACGCTGCACAGTCCGCCTTGCCGGGGACACCCGAATCGACGGCTCGCTGGCTGAGGCCCTCGCACCGGGTACCCCTGTGACCGTCTCGCTGCGCCCCGAACGGGTGCAAATCATGTTGGCTGGGCATACAATGCCTGCAGCTGCGAGGAGCCGACTCGAAGGTGCCTTGCGCGAGGTGATCTATCTCGGCGATCACGTGCGCCTGCGAGTCGCGCTGGCCGGCAACGGCGAATTCATGGTGAAGCGCCCGATCAGCGAAACGCATGCCCTGCCCGCGATCGGCGATGTCGTGGAGTTGGCGTGGGCGCCCGAGCATTGCCGCGCATTCGCGCGGGAAGATGTACACCCATCTTAGACGGAGGAGCAGATGCATAACAGACTGAGCGTCATGGCTTTCCTTGGCGCAGCGGCATTGATGCTGCCCGTGGCGACGGGTGCGCGTGACCTGTCGGTGATTTCCTGGGGCGGCGCGTATCAGGACGCGCAACGCGACGTCTATTTCAAGCCGTTCACGGCCACAACCAAGATTCCGATGACCGAGGAAAGCTGGGACGGGGGTGTGGGCACGCTACGCGCCAAGATCCAGGGCGGCAACAACAACTGGGACGTGGTGCAGGTCGAGTCGGAGGAGCTGCTGCTTGGCTGCGAGGAAGGCCTCTACGAGAAGCTCGATTGGACCAAACTGGGCGGCAAGGACAAGTATCTGCCCGACGCGGTCAACGACTGCGGCGTCGGCGCGATCGTGTACAGCTTCATCCTGGCCTACGACGGCGACAAGATCAAAGGTGACACACCGAAATCGTGGGCCGACTTCTGGAACACGCAGAAGTGGCCGGGGAAGCGGGCACTTCGCAAAGGCCCGAAGACCACGCTGGAGATCGCGCTGATGGCGGACGGCGTCGCCCCGCAGGATGTTTACAAGACGCTTGCTACCGACGCGGGTGTCGAGCGCGCGTTCAAGAAGCTCGACCAGCTCAAGCCGAACATGGTGTGGTGGGAGAAGGGCTCGCAACCGCCGCAATTGCTCGCCTCGGGTGAGGTGGCGATGACCGACGCCTACAACGGCCGCATTGCAGCCGCGAACGACAAGGACAAGAGGAATTTCCAGATCGTGTGGACTAACAACCTCTACACGATCGACTCGTGGGTGATCATGAAGGGCTCGTCGAACAAGGCGCAGGCCGAGAGCTACCTGGTGTTCGTCAACGACCCGCAGAACCAGAAGAATCTGCCGCCGAAGATTCCCTACGGCGTGACGGCCAAAGCCTCGACGGCGCTGATCGACAAGAGTGTCCTGCCGAATCTGGCGACCGCGCCACAGAACATCGCCTCGGCGCTGTACCTCAACGACAAGTTCTGGCTGGAGAATCTGGACAAGCTGAACCAGCGCTTCAACGCCTGGGTCGCCAAGTAACGGCCCAACGGGGGCGCGGCGATGCTGCGCACAGCCGTGGCCGCGGGGCAGGCGGCGGCTGCCACCGCCAACGCCGGCGCCGGTGGTGTCAACTTGCGCCAAGCCCTGCGGCGTAGCCAGCGCCGCGAGCAGTGGCGGGCGGCGGCGCTGGTGCTGCCGCTGTTCATTTTCGTCGCGGTATGCTTCGTCGCGCCGATCGGCGCAATGCTGGCGCGCGGTGTCATCGACACCGACATCGCGCACATCCTACCGGGTGTGACCACAGCGCTCAAAGCGTGGGACGGCCGCGAGCTGCCGCCGGACGCCGCGTACGCCGCGCTGGTCAGCGACATCCACGCCGCGCGCGAAGCCGGAACGCTGGCGAGCGCCGCAACTCGGCTGAACTACGACGTTCCCGGTTTTCGCACCCTGCTGTTCGGCACCGGCCGGCGGCTGCCCCCGGGGATCTCAGGATCGGCACGTGACATCCTGATCGGCATCGATCCCAAATGGGGAGAACGCGAGACTTGGGTCGCGATACGCCGCGCCGGCGGACCCGTCACCGATTTCTATCTGCTTGGCGCGCTCGACTTGCGCCGCGACGCCGACAACGCGATCGTCGGCGCGCCGAGCGAGCAGCGGGTATTCCGCGACGTGCTCGGCCGCACGCTGTGGATTTCCGGCGTCGTGACCTTGATCTGCCTGCTGCTGGGCTACCCGGTTGCATTGGTGATCGCGCGGCAGCCGCCCCCGCGCGCGGCACTGCTCCTTTTCCTGGTGCTGCTGCCGTTCTGGACCTCGCTGCTGGTGCGCACCGTCGCATGGGTGGTGCTGCTGCAGAAGGAAGGCGTGTTGAACAGCCTGTTCCTGTCATTATCGATCGTGCACGAGCCGCTGAAAATGATCTTCAACCGCTTCGCCGTCTACGTCGCGATGGTCCACGTATTGCTGCCGTTCATGGTGTTGCCGCTGTACAGCGTGATGCGTGGGATTCCGCCAGCGTACCTGCGCGCCGCGTCGTCGCTGGGCGCGCCGCCCTGGACCGCGTTTCGCCGTGTGTACCTGCCGCAAACGATTCCCGGGGTCGGCGCCGGTTGCCTGATGGTGTTCATCCAAGCCTTGGGCTACTACATCACGCCGGCACTGGTCGGCGGCGCCGACGACCAGATGATCAGCTACTTTATCGCGTTCTACGCGAGCAGGACGGTCAACTGGGGCATGGCTGCGGCACTGTCGATCATGCTGCTGGGAGCGACGTTGGCGCTGTATGCGGTGTACAACCGCCTGATCGGCGTCGAGCGCATGCGGCTGGGTTGAGATGACACGCACCGGCACCGAGACCGTTGGGCAACGTCTCGCAAGTGCGGGGCTGGGCGCACTGACCGCGCTGGTGCTGCTGTTCCTGGTCGCGCCGATCCTGATCATCGTGCCGCTGTCGTTTTCCTCGGGCTCGTTTTTCTACTACCCGCTGCCTGGATTCAGCTTGCGCTGGTACCGGGACTTTTTCACGTCTTCCTTCTGGCTGCCGTCGGTCTGGAACAGCTTGATCGTCGGCAGCGTCGCAACGCTGTCCGCCACCGTGCTGGGCACGCTGGCGGCGCTCGGCATCTGGCGGGCGCGGTTTCCCGGGCAGGCGCTGGTGCTGGCGCTGCTTATCTCGCCGATGGTGGTCCCGGTAATCATCATCGCCGTGGGCGTCTATTTCGCGTTCGCGCCGCTCGGTCTGACCGACGGCTACTCGGGACTGATCCTCGCGCATACGACGCTCGCGGTGCCGTTCGTCGTCGTGACCGTCCTGGCGACGCTGTCCGGTTTTGACCGCACGCTGATCCGCGCCGCGGAAAGCCTGGGTGCCTCCCCCGTCACGACGTTTCGTCGCGTCATGCTGCCGCTGATCCTGCCGGGTGTCCTTTCGGGTGCAGTGTTCGCGTTCGCCGCATCATTCGACGAAGTCGTTGTCGCTCTGCTGATGGCGGGTCCCGGCCAGCGCACGCTGCCGCGCCAGATGTTCGCCGGCATCAACGACAACATCAGCCTGACGATCACCGCCGCGGCCACGATGCTGATCGCCATTTCGCTGGTGCTGATGATCGCGGTCGGTCTGTTGCGACGCAGGAGCGAGCGGCTGCGCCAGCTCGACGCATGACGCCTACGTTCATGAGCTGAGTCGGGCCCTACTGCACCAGGACCCGCAGCTCGTCCAGGCGGAGTCGCATCCGGCACTCACCGAGGGCGCCGGCTCGACTACATACTGCACGACTGGAGGGGCGGGAATCGCTGCATATTGTATTTGCGGCGGCGCCTGGCGCGCGGTGAATTGGGCTTCGATCCCGAGCTGTCGAATGCGCTCGGATAGGACCTGCAGCTCGGCCTGGCGCGCTGCATTACGCGCCGCGTTGGCGTACGCTGCAATCTGCGGCGCACTTTCGTGTACGAGGCGGGTGACGCGTACACCCTCGGGCGGCTCCCGGTTGCTGACATTGACTGCACCAGATGCGTCGACCCACGTGTAGACGTCTGCGTGAGGAAGCTGCGGCCCAAAGGGGCAGGCCAGCACACGGTCGAATCGATGGCTTGATTGCTGCAGAATCGTACAACGATGATGTTGCGAATACATGGCCCCACGAGCTACAGGTCGAATTGTGTACGTTGTAGAACCAGATGAGCAAAGCACTCCACTTCGCCCGCCCGGTCTTGCGCCAAATCCATCTGCCTGACAGAATCCGTAGCCCAAGCATCCTGGTGATCCCTCCTGTTTGTCGATCGAGGACATATGATTATGAAGAAAATGACATCAATACTCATGGCGGCCGCGGCGGTCGGGTTGCTGTTGCCGGCGGGTACGCTCTTCGCCGGTAACCAGGCACCCAACGGCGCAGCGTCCCACAAGTGGAAATTTTCGCCCACGATCAATGCGCCCTGGGCGATGGAAGAAGACCAGGAGCCGCTCGACAGCCCGATCGACGCGGCAGGGCTGTGTCGCTCCGACCCGTTCACCACGAAAAGTGCTTACGGGCCGCTCGGATCGAACGTCGATGTCATTACCGGCGATTCGGTCAACAACAGCGGCTTCTCCAATTTCGGTTGCACCACGCCGCAAAACGAGACCACGATCGCCGTCAATCCCAGGAATCCCGACAACCTGATCGCCGGCGCGAACGATTACCGGGTTTGCTGCGACTTCGACGGGCTGAACGACGGTACGGGCTGGGCCTACTACTCCGTCGACGCCGGCCTTACCTGGAAGAATGTCCAGCTTCCGAAGCTGACCGCGCAGACCGGCGCCACTGGCGTATTCAAGAAATTCGACTCCGCGGGCGACCCGGTCATCGCCTTCAGTCCCGACGGCATCGCCTATTACGCCAACATCGTATTCAGCCGCGTGAGTCCGGCATCCGGAGTCGTCGTGAGCGTCTCCGCGGATGGCGGCAAAAACTGGAGCCCACCCAATATGGTGGCGTACCAGGATGCAGGGAACTTCTTCCTCGACAAGGAATGGATCGGTGCCGGCACGAACGGGAAAGTGGTGGTCACCTGGACGCGCTTTAACCAAGGCCCTCACGGTGCGAGTTATCTGAGCTCTCCCATCGTCGGGGCGATCTCCAACGACTACGGAAAGACCTGGAACCGCCAAGGCTTCCCCATCTCGGATGCGGCGCATCCCTTCAACCAAGGCTCGCAAGTAGCGTTCGACGCGGGTGGTGCACTGTACGTGGCATACGAAGGCGCATCGCCGACGACAGACTACGCGACGGATGCGCTATTGTTGGCGCGCTCGACCGATGACGGGCGCACCTTCCAGACGGTGGAGCTCGCCCGTGTGTACGACGACCTCGATTGCTATCCGATTTACGGAGGGCGCCAGACCCTGACCGACATGCACTTCCGGCTCAACAGCTACCCGTCGATGAGCATCGATCGCGTGACGGGTGACATTGCGATTGTGTGGACGGACAACCAGGGCTCCGGCAACTGCGGAATCGGCAAATCTGCTTTCACCGGAACAACGGCGAACCAGGTGAAGCTGGTCAGCGGCGCCTGGCCGGCAATCGCGACCGCTCAGTTCGCCACGATCACCACGACTGCACAAGACAAGGTGTTTGCGTCGGTCGCGGCGGCCAATGGGAAGATCGCAGTCGGCTACTACACCCGGGACTATGGCATCACTTCCGTGGCGACCATTTGCAACGAGGGCACCAATGTCAATCCGGGCGGGGTCATCCCACCCTCGCTGGCGCCGCGCTCGGTGTGCATGGATTACGCGGCAAAGTCGAGCACCGATACGTTCGGAGCGCAAACCCGGCTTTCGACCGAGAGCTCCAACCCATTCATCCAGTTTGCAAATGGCGCCTTCATCGGCGACTACACCCAGATCGCCATCAACCCACTTGGCCTGAAGGCGCACGCCGCGTGGACGGATTTCCGCGGAAATCCTGGGGTGACCTCAGCCAATCAGGATGTCATGGTTGAATCGTTCGCTCCGTAGAGACGTCCAGGCGCGACTGGGGAGCGCACACCCGAAGCCGCTCCATACCCACTCCATTTGCAGGCGTGAGTTGGTCGTCCGTTAGCGATCGTCGTGGGTTTGAGTGACCGTTGCGCATGCAGATGTCGACCCAAGTGGGCATTGTGGGCGCGGGGCCGGCCGGGCTCCTGCTCTCGCATCTACTTCATCTGCGAGGCATCGATTCCGTAGTCCTGGAAAACAGAAGCCAGGCGGCGATCGAAGGCATCATTCGCGCCGGGGTCCTGGAGCAGGGTACGGTCGATACCCTGACCCAGTCCGGCGTAGGTGCGCGGATGCTCCGCGAGGGCCTGGTGCACCACGGCATCGAGTTGCGCTTCGGCGGCCGCGGCCATCGCATCGATATGCACGCCCTGACCGGGGGTCGCGCAATAACCGTGTACGCGCAGCATGAGGTCATCAAGGATCTCGTCGCTGCGCGGCAGGCCGCGGGCCGCCCATTGTTGTTCGAGGTGGAGGGTGTCAGCGTCCGCGACTTCGATACCGATCAGCCATCGATCCGGTTTCGCAACAACGGCGAAGCCCACAACCTGCGCTGCGACTTCATCGCCGGATGCGACGGCTTTCATGGCATCTGCCGGCCGGCTATTCCCGCCAAGGAACGCCACGAGTTCACGCGCGTCTATCCGTACGGCTGGCTCGGCATTCTCGCCAAGGCGCCGCCGTCGGCCAAGGAGTTGATCTACGCGTACCACGAGCGCGGCTTCGCGCTTGTTTCGATGCGATCACCGGAAATCCAGCGTCTGTACATCCAGTGCAATCCGAACGACGACATCGCCAACTGG
>JANXZT010000392.1 GCA_025355395.1 Betaproteobacteria bacterium | reverse complement strand
GACCCATCGGCATGCCGAATGCAAGCGCCGCTTCGTCCACCGCTTCGGGCGCAATGCCTTCGTCGACGCACCGCATGGCCGTCATCAGATAGGGTGCCAGGATCCGGTTCACCAGAAAGCCGGGGGCGCTCTTCGTAGGCAACGGCAGCTTGTCGATCTGCCGCACAAAAGCGGCGGCCTTCCCCGCGAGATCAGGGCGCGTCTTCGCACCGACCACGATCTCCACCAGCATCATCCGCGCAACCGGATTGAAGAAGTGCAGGCCGATCAGGCGCGCGGGATCCTGCATGGCGCCAGCAATCTGCTCCAGCGGAATCGACGAGGTATTGCTGGCGAGAAGGGCGTCCGGGCGCGCCTGCCGTTCGAGTTGCGCGAATAGCGTCTGCTTGGCGTCGAGACTTTCGAAGATGGCCTCGATGATCACATCCGCCCGGCGCACGCCGTCGCCGGCGATGTCCGGTATCAGGCGATCGGAGGCATCGCGGATGCGGCGCGGATCCTTCAACCGCTCGCGGAAGAGCGCTGCCGCACGACCCATTGCGGGGGCGAGCCGCTCCGCATTCTGATCCTGCAGGGTGACGGTGAGCCCGCGCACTGCGCACCATGCGGCGATGTCGCCGCCCATGGTTCCCCCGCCCACGACATGCACGTGGGCAGCGTGAAAGTCGTTGTCCTTGCCGAGCGCCTTGAGCCGCTCCTGCAAGTGGAATACGCGGATGAGGTTTGCGGCGGTTGGAGTATTGAGCAGGAACGGTATGGAGGCCGGGTCGGAGGGCGGCGCCAACAGCGCGTTGCCATCGTACTTCACCCATACATCGAGGATCGCGTAAGGCGCGGGGTAGTGCTCGCGGCGGGCGCGCTTCCCGATCTCTTTTCGCGCCCGCGCAGCGATGATTCGCCGAACCAGTGGGTTGAGTGTCAGCGACAATGGAAACGGCACACGGCGCGGCGCATCACCTTCGCGCAGCACACCGCGCGCCGCGTTTTCCATCACCCGCAGCGGCACGCATTCGTCGGCGATGCCGAGCTTCTTCGCCTTGCGCGCATCGACCGTCTTGCCCGTCAGCAGCAGGTCAAGGGCCGCCGGTGCCCCGGTGAGACGCGGCAGCCGCCGGATGCCTCCCCAACCGGGCAGGATGCCGAGCATCACTTCGGGCAGGCCAAGCCGCGTGCCGGGCTCGTCGACCACCACCCGATAGCGGCAGGCAAGTGCCAACTCGAGACCGCCGCCCAGACAAAAGCCGCGAATGAGCGCGACGGTAGGATAGCGGACGTGGGCGAGACGCTCGAACGCATCCCAGCCGCGGCGCACCAGTGCAATGGCATCGGCTTCCGAGCGCACATCACCGAACTCGTCGACGTCGGCACCGGCAATGAAGCCATTCGATTTCCCCGATGCAATGATGAGGGCCGTCGGGGGCTCGAGATCGAGGCGATCGAGCGCGACCTCGAGCTCGAAAAGCACCGCCCGTGACAGCGTGTTGGTGCTGCTCCCAACCCGGTCGAGAACGAGGCGCGCGACGCCATTGTCTTCGCGCATAAGCTTCCAGTGAATCAGCGCAGGCAGGACCGTTGCCGAAGGCGCTCGCTGCGGCGCGTCGCGTGAAGAACCGGCGCGCGCTGGCGTGTCCACCGGGATTGTCGCCATGGTCATACCCTTTCGATCAGCATCGCGCCGCCCTGGCCGCCACCGATACATATGCATGCCATGCCGCGCCGCCCGCCGGTGCGCTCGAGCACTTTGAGAAGATGCAACACGATGCGCGCGCCCGATGCGCCCACGGGATGGCCGAGCGCAATCGCGCCGCCATCGACATTGAGCTTGGTCTCGTCGAGCGTCCCGAGCGGCGCTTCGAGGCCGAGCTCGCTCTTGCAATACTCCGCCGACTCCCAGGCCCGCTCGCAGGCGATCACCTGCGCGGCAAAGGCTTCGTTGATTTCCCACGCATCGAGCTCGTTCAACCCCAACCCGTGGCGCTGCAGGATGGGCGTAGCGGACTGCACGGGACCGAGCCCCATCTGCGCGGGATCGAGGCCCGCCCATTCGGAATCGGCAATGCGCCCGCGCGGTTTGAGGTGATGTTCTTGGAGAGCGCGCTCGGACGCCAGCACCAGCCATGCGGCGCCGTCGGTAATTTGCGAGCTGTTGCCCGCCGTCACGTTGCCGTATTTGCGATCGAAAAACGGCTTCAGCCTGGCGAGGTTTTCCGCAGTGGAGTCTTCGCGCAGCCCATCATCGCGCGGATGGAGCTTGCCGGCGGAGTCGAAGATGGCCGTCACCTCACCGTCGAAATATCCCGCTTCCTGCGCGACGCGCACCCGCGTGGGACTGCGCGCCGCGAAC
>JANXZT010000372.1 GCA_025355395.1 Betaproteobacteria bacterium | reverse complement strand
TTTGAAGGAGGGTCAGCGGTGTGGACCGCGGTCAGCCACATGAGCATGACGGCATTCGCCTGCGTGCTCTTCATGTCGTACGGCGCGACACTCTTCGGATTCGCTTCCTGGAACCGGCTGCTCCACCGGTATCCGACGCCGCTTATCTCACCATTTGCGTTGCTGACCCCCGTTTCCGGCCTGGTCAGCGGAGCAATCTTTCTTGGTGAATCGCTTGCTGCGGTACAGGCGATTGGCGTGGCCCTCGTGTTCGCGGGCCTGCTCGTCAACGTGTACGGTCCGCGATGGAGTGCGCGGCTGCGTCGCGCCGGCGCGTAAAGACGACCGCGCGAGCCTCAACCCCTCGGATGATCCCGTGGGCCGTCGCCGTAACGGCCTCTCGTCGGGACGACCGGGTTGTCGATCTCGGGGGCGGCAATCGACCGTCGAGGATCTCGCGGGACGCTCAGTTCGATCCGCGTTCCCCGCCCTGCGCTGGCCGCTTCCACGACGAGCGTGCCGCCACAGCCCGCCGCGCGTTCGCGCATTCCGAGCAGCCCGTGGGTGCCGACCCGCCGCGGAGCCTTGCGGTTGATGCCGACACCGTTGTCCTCGATGACGGCTTCGATGCGGCCACTTCGCTCCTTCACCTCGATATTCACGACGCTGGCGTAGGCGTGCTTGGCGATGTTCGTCAGCGATTCCTGCACGATTCGGAACACCGCGAGCGCGGTTTGCGGGTCGAGACCGGGCATCGAGGAAGGCACCGTCAGCCGAACGTCGACACCGGTCTTGCGCGACCACCTGTCGACATGGTCCTGCAGCGTCGCCGCGAGCCCAAGGGTATCGAGTGTCACCGGTCGCAAATCGCCGACAATGCGGCGCGTCATCGACACCACTTCCTGCAACGTCGCGTCCACTTGGGCGAACGCCGCCGCGCGCGGCGCATCCAGCGGCTCCGATCGGCCTTTTAGACGAGCGAGCGAGAGCCCCAGCGTTGTGAGCGAGCCGCCCAGGGCATCGTGCAGTTCGGCGGCAAGCCTTGCCTTCTCGGTTTCGGTGACCTGGATGAGATGATGCGAGAGCTCGATCAATTCCGACGTTCGCTCGACGACCTCCGTGGCGAGGATGTCGCGCGCACTGCGAAGCTCCGATTCAATGCGCTTTCGCGCAGTGATGTCGGCGGCCACGCCGATCATCCCGATCACCTTGCCCTGCTCGTCGAACCGCGGTGACTTGGTGGTGAGATAGACGTTGGTGCCCGCCGGGGTGGCGACCGTTTCTTCCACCGTCTCGGCGCATCCCGTCTGCATGACCCGGCGATCGCTTTCGGCAATGACGGCACCATGGCTCGGATCCGCAAGCATCTCGGCCAAGGTCCTGCCGACCAGATCGTCGCGACTTTTCTGGAGCAGCCGCTGGACCGCACGGTTGACAAGCGTGAACCGGCCGTCGAGATCCTTGGTATAGATGAATTCGTCGGTGCCCTCGATAATGACTTCGAGCGTTGAGCGTGATTGCCGCAGCGCATCCACCATCCGCTTTTGTTCGGTGACATCCTGGAACATCACCGAAACGCCGCCACCGGCCGCTGCGGACACCCTGCCTTCGAACCATTTGCCCAATGGCGCGTAGAAATTCTCGATCTGCTCGGCACCGCCGGTAGTTGCCACCCGGCGATAACACGCCTCGAGAGGCGTTCCGATAAGCGCGGGATAGAGCTGCCAGAAGTCGCGCCCGAAAAGCGTTCCGGGCGCCGCACCGACCATCCGCTCGGCCTGGGTGTTGATGTAGGTAATTTTCCAGTCGCCGTTCAGCACGAAGAACCCGTTTTGGATGCTTTCGAGCACCGCGCGCCGTTCCCCCTCGGCCTCCCGTGCGACACGGGCAAGGTCTTCGGATATTGCAATCTGTTGCTGGAGCCGGCCGACGATCGAGGAGATGATTCCACCGAACACCGTGAACAGCGCCGCCGCAAGGAAATCGTCAGCGCCAAGCGCGCCGAAGCCTTCGAGCGGGTGCATGTAATAGGAGCCCGCTATCGCCAGCATGCCGGTGCAGATCAGTCCGGCGAGCCGGCGGCCATACCACGCCGCAATCACCACCGCGGGGAAGGAAAACAGGAACGCGAGACGATTGCCCCAGATCGGGGTGAAGGACGCCCGCAACAGGATTGCGATGCCGGCAACGGTGACGGCGACGCCGGCCGAGACAATCCACGGATGGATCCGGATCTGCATTTGGGGGTGGGTTGGGTCGCGCTCCGATTACTGTAGCACTTATTGTCGGAGAGACCCTTGCGCCGGACGAACAGGGGTCAAAAACGATACAGGATTCCGACCCGATAGGCTCTGCTCTCGGTTGGATGGAAGTGCACGTCGTTGACGCCCTCGAGCGGCTCGCCCGGCAGGCGCGATGTGTAGTAGTACGTGATGTCGTCCGATTGACGATCGAAGATATTGAAGACGTCGAAGCGCAGGCTGACCGACTTGCTGAGGTTGTAGGTTGCCTGCGCGTTGAAAAGCGTGGTCGAGCCCGAGCGCACGCTATTGTCCTCGATCAGCGGCCGCGGGCCGAAATAACGTCCGAAAATGCTGGCGGTCCACGGTCCCAAGTCGCGCACGGTGATGCCCCCGGCCGCCGTTCCCCTTAACGCATTGGGAATGAAGTTGCCGACCGGGTCGCTATCCGCGAAGCGGGCGCGGGTCCAGGCAAGATCAAGGTCCATCAGCATCCACGGCACAGGCTTGTAGCGATTGGACCACTCGACCCCGTATCGCTTCGATGGTCGCCCCGCTTCCGTGGTGCCCGCATCGCCCACGAACACCAGCTCGGAATCGAACTTCAGATACCAGAGCGCGAGCGACGATTGAAGTCCCGGAATCAGCTCCGTTCGCGTCCCGA
This sequence comes from Betaproteobacteria bacterium, assembly GCA_025355395.1. Taxonomy (GTDB): domain Bacteria; phylum Pseudomonadota; class Gammaproteobacteria; order Burkholderiales; family Casimicrobiaceae; genus CAIWHR01. The sequence goes on along the minus strand of JANXZT010000372.1, from coordinate 2,926 downwards.
TCTCCCCACCTTTGGTGCGCACCAGTGGCGTCCCCGGCTCGATGGACTCTCCGGTCTTGGGATCAATGGTCGTGGTGGTGCCCCGCGCATCGTTGCTGTGAAAGCCATACCCACCATTGATGAAGAACTCCGTCTTCTGCCATGGCCCGAAGATCAGCGACACCTTTGGCGATCCGAGGCTCGCCGTGCGGGTGCCGGAATTCTCCGAAAGATCGCTGGCGACGCGGAAGCGATACGTATCGGCGCGAATGCCCGCGATGCTGCGAAACCACTCGCTCCATTGGGTCTGATTCTCGAGGTAGGCGGCGTAGCTCATTTCCTTGACACGGTCCTCGCGCGTCGTTGCGGTGCGCACCCGATGGGTGGTGTCATAGAGTCCGACCGGCTCAATGCGATCCTGCCGGATCTCCCAGCCGAGGGTGTTTTGCATCTGCTTGCCGAAGAACTCATCGCTGCGCGACCATTTGCCGTTCCAGCCGTATATTTTGCGGTCGTCGGTCTGGTTGAACTGATCGCCGCCCTCGGGATGGTCGAGAAAATAGGTAAAGTCGGAGTAGAGGTCGAGGTAATAGCGGAGGGCGTATGCATTCGTCTGAAGGCGGCCACCAGCCAGTGCTTGCTCGTGATCGGCAGACAAGCTGTAGCGGGAGCTGTGGCCACCATCGCTCGGGTCGATCGCCCCGAAGCGGTTGATGAGGCCGCCCTCCACCGCGCGCCGGGGAATTTGATCGGTGGCGTTCCAGCGACCCGAATACGCCATCGCCGTCAGTCCCAACTGGCCGGTGCTGACGGGTAACGTGTAGCGCAACACGCCGTTGTACTTGCGGTAGTTGTCCGGATTCTCCCACGGGCCATTGTTGTGGAAGGCTTCGAAGCCATAGACCAGGTTGCCCGGTCCGGACGCAGCCGACCCCACAGTCACCAGCCGGCCGTATCGCTCCGTTCCACCGGTAATCTCGACGAGGTTTTGCTTCAATGCGTCGGCGTAGTGCAATTGGGCTGCCCCCGCCGTGGCGAAGTCGCCCTGGGCAGCGTAGTACGGTCCCTTGAAGTAGTCGATGCGCGAAACCAATTCTGGAATCAGAAAGTTGAGATCGGTCCAGCCTTGTCCGTGGGCATGGGTGCGCATGTTCACCGGCATCCCGGCGACCGTGGTGGCGAAGTCGGTGCCGTGATCGAGATTGAATCCACGCAGGAAATATTGGTTCGCCTTCCCGGCACCGCTGTGCTGGGTGACGATCATGCCGGGGATGTACTCCAGCACCTCTCCCGGTCTCAGCAGCGGTCTGTCATCGATGAGTTGCGGGGTGATCACTCCGGCGCTGGCCGCGTCGGTGCTGCCCACGCTATTGTCGTAGTGGCCGGTCACCACGACTCGGTCGATGCGCTCCAGGCCGTCCGCGCGCACCACGCCGGCAACGAGTGCCGCCGGCAGGAGCATCGGAATCAATGCGCGTCGTATGAGCAATCGAAAAGGTGTCAGCATTTGGAAGGGACAGCAGGATTGAAAGATAGATGTACGCGTTATCACTCGACACGGATGCGCATCGTAGGCGCCATATAATAAAAGTTCCTACTGCGCAATGGGTCAACCAACAGACGTTCGCTGCGCTGCGAACGGAGCGCATGACGCCATCGCGATTTATTGCGGCGTGTTCGTGTTAGGGCGGGAGATCGTGCGCGGGCAGGCGGCAGGCGCTACGCCGCGGGGAACTCTTCTCGCTGGTCGCAGTCCGTCTCCAATGCGACGTTTTCCCCGGCAACAGGAGGCGGTAAAAAAGGGAGGTTTCCCGATCGTGCGGGAGTACCTTCGACGTGCCGTCTGGTCCATCGTGCTCGTGGCAATGCTCGCACCGCGCATCGCCAACGCCGCACTGGTCGACGTGATCGAGTACTACCACGCCACCTTCGATCACTATTTCGTCACCGCCGACGCCAACGAGATCGCCAAACTCGACAGCGGTTATTTCACCGGCTGGCAGCGGACCGGCGAGCGCTTCACGGTGATCGACGCTGCCACGACGGCCGCCGGCAGCACGCCGGTGTGCCGGTTCTATGGCAATCCGCAATTCGGTCTCGACTCGCACTTCTATTCGGCTTCACCGGCCGAATGCAATGCGGTGCGCGCGATGTGGCCGGAGGCTTGGCTCCTCGAGTCAAGCAATGTGTTTCAGGTCTATCTGCCCAACCCGAGCACGGGCTCGTGTCCGGCGGGAAGCGTGCCCATCTACCGCGCCTGGAATGGCCGCACCGATTCCAATCACCGCTATACCGCCTCGGTCGCCACGCAGAACACCATGACTGCCAAGGGCTATATCGCGGAAGGATATGGCCCGAGCACAATGCCGGTAGCGATGTGCTCGCCCACCACCGTCCCGGCGGGGGCGGTGCCGCAGTGCACGATCGCAGCAAGCAGCGCCAGTCCCGTCGTGGGTACGAGCGTCGTACTGTCGGCGAGTTGCTCGGGAGCACCGACGGGCTACGTCTGGTCGGGATGCTCGAGCAGCACCGCAAGCTGTACCGCTCGCTCGGACACAACGGGCGCTATCACCTACGGAGTCACCGCCCGCAACGCCAACGGCAGCGGCCCAGCGGCCGCAGTGGAGGTTGCCTGGCGTACTGCAACAGCGCCCTTGCCGCCTCCGGTCTGCACGATAGCGGTCACCACCGTGGGCGCCGTGCCCGTGATCGACTCCACCGCCGTGCTGAGCGCATCGTGCTCGAACCTGCCGGGCAGCTATTCATGGACCGGATGCAGCAGCGACTCCAGCACCTGTTACGTTTCGGAGACGGTGTCGGGAACACGCAGTTACTCCTTGGTCGCATCCAACCGCGGCGGCGCGAGCGCTCCCACATCGGTGTCGATAGACTGGGCTGCCACCGCGCCGCCAGCCCCCGACTTATGCGGTCCCTATCCCTCCCTCCT
>JANXZT010000281.1 GCA_025355395.1 Betaproteobacteria bacterium | reverse complement strand
CCAGATTCACCCACTCGATTTCCTGATGAGCCAGTATTTTGAACCTGCAGCGTGGAATTCAGGAAAGGAGGGCGGGGGTGTATCCGTAGCGCGCATTTGGAAACGTGGAAGCGTCGACTACAAGCGCGTTCCCGAACTCGCGGGATTGAACCTGGAGCAGTACGTGCAGCTTCGCGTGAGGAAACGCGCGTGATGATCGTGCAATGACTACGAGGCTGCGATGCCGTGCGCATCGCAGCCTCTTTTTCTTCAGCTACACTGCGATTGAGTTCCAGAGGGGGCACCAAAGGGGCACCGCTCAACTCAAGCGTCGGACGTGGTCGCGTAAGCACTTGAAAGATGGCGCCCCGGAGACGAATCGAACGTCCGACCTGCCCCTTAGGAGGGGGCTGCTCTATCCACTGAGCTACCGGGGCGCGGGCGTCGATCATAGCGGATCGGTTCGGGCATCGTAAGGCCAAGTAGAATCGCGGCCGTTGCCACGCTTCCACCGGTGCCACGGTAACGGACCGCCGGTTTGCGGCGCCGTACGGACCCCGCATGACCTTCGACTCGCTCACCTTTCTCGCCTTCCTTATCTGCGTGTACATCGCGTATTGGGCGGTGTCGGGATGGACCGCCCGCAAGGCATTGCTGCTGGTGGCGAGCTATGCCTTCTATGGTGCGTGGAATCCGTTCTTCGTGCTGCTGCTCATGGGCACCACGGGCTTCGACTGGTTTGCCGGGCGCTTGCTCGAACGCACGGAGGAGCCCTCGCGCCGGAAGCTGCTGCTGATCGCTTCGATCGCCGTAAACTTAAGCGCGCTGGGCTTTTTCAAGTACGCACAGTTCTTTACCAATACGGCCATCGATCTGGCCCGCATCATCGACATCGAGTGGAAGCCGCTCGATCTCGGCATCCTGCTGCCGGTGGGGATCTCGTTCTACACGTTCGAGAGCCTGTCTTATGTTATCGACGTGTACCGCCGGCGCATCGCGGCCTCGCGCAATCTCCTTGACTACAGCCTGTTCGTAACGTTCTTTCCGCATCTCGTGGCGGGGCCGATCCTGCGCTACAACGATTTTACGCCGCAATGCGCGGTGGCCAAGCGCTGGGTCGACACGGCATTGGGGCGCGGCCTTGCGATGTTCGTGACGGGCCTGAGTCTCAAGCTGTGCCTTGCCGATCTCGTCTTCGGCCCCGTCGCCGATCGCGTATTTGCCATTGGAGCGCAGCCGACGGTTGCCGATGGCTGGCTGGGGGCAACCACGTTCTCGCTGCAGGTCTACTGCGACTTCGCCGGCTATACGCTGTGCGCGATCGGGACTGCGCTCCTGTTCGGCTTCCGCTTCCCGTCGAATTTCGAAAGCCCGTTCGGCGCCGTCGGAATGATCGAGCTGTGGAACCGCTGGCACATCTCGCTGACGAGCTGGCTGCGCGATTACGTTTTCACGCCACTCGGTCATTACCGCAAGGGCCGCCTGCGCGGGCACGCCAACCTGATCTTCACTTTCTTCCTGGTCGGAATCTGGCACGGTGCGGCGTGGACCTTCGTCCTGTGGGGCGGCATCAACGGCGTGCTTCTCGTGCTGGAGCGTTTGTTTCGGGATCACGTCTGGGATTTCACCCGGGTCCGCAACCGGGGTGGCCGTGCCGCTCTGGCGGTTGCTACTTTCGGCATTTTCGCGATGGAAGCGGTGTTCTTTCGGGCGGCGACGATCGGTCAGGCCTGGCAGATCCTGTCGACGATGATCGGACTACGGCATGCCGGACAAGTCCTGCTGACACCATGGCCGGAAGCGGAGGTTGCGCTGATCGTGGGCGCGCTGGTGCTGGCCGGACACATCGCCACGACCCACGTCCGCGGCTGGGAGTGGCTCGATCGGGTGCCGACATGGGTGCGCGTCACCACCGTCACCGCCGCGCTTGCAGCGGTGCTGTTTTCGCCGGGATTCAATCCGGCATTCATTTATTTCCAGTTCTGAACATGGACCGTAGATGGCTCGTCGCCTGGATCGTCGCGCTCCTGCTCGCCGCCGCCGGCGTGGTCGTGTTCGAGCGGTTTCTGCGTGCGAATCATTATTTTCCGACCGTTCAGGACGACAAGGATTTGTGGTCGCTGCAGGTCGACCGTCTGCGCCGCGATGGAAATACGATCGTCCTGCTTGGCGCCTCGCGCATTCAATACGCGGTTGATCCTGTCATCGTTGGCCGGTATGCCGGACGGCCTTCGGTGATGCTGGCGATCAACGGTGCCTATCCGGTCGCGTCGCTACGCTATCTGGCGCAGGACCCGCAATTTCATGGCCTTGCCATTGTCGGCATCGATTCGCGGGGATTGAGCAAACGTCACTGGGAGATGCAGCAGCCGTGGATCGATCACTATGAGCATCGCTGGACGCTGGCGCGGGAGATTCACCGGCGATTGCTGACGCCGCTGCAGCAACACCTGGTGTTCGTGCGCTCGCCGTTTGCGATGGTGCAGATGGTGCGGCGCCAACTCGCCAATTACGGCCTGCCCATCAATGACTATGTCGTGCTGCGCCCCGACCGCATGGGCGAGCTCGACTATCGGCGCACCAACGTGGATGCGATCCGGGATCGGCGCGTCCTCGATCTGCGTGAATATTATCGGGACAATCCGCCCGAGCCGGCGACGCAATGGCTTGGCGAATTGAGCGAAGTCTCGGCCTGGGTCCGCGCGATCCAGGCGCGCGGCGGCCAGGTCGTTTTCTTTCGCGAGCCTTCGGCGGGGGAGCATCTGGTGCTCGATGAAACAAACTATCCCCGCGATGCGTACTGGGATGCTTATGCGCGGGTGTCGCCGGCGGTGATGATCGATTTCCGCGATGTGCCGGCGTTTGCAGCGCTTCGGTTGCCCGACACTTCCCATATCGATGGCTCGGACGTACCACGGTTCACGAGAATTCTGCTCGAAGCGCTCACGCGGAAGGGGATTCTACGGATGGTTACGAATATGCATGACGCCGGAAACCTGGATGTCGGAAAGTAGGGTCAGAGACGACTTCTCGCCGAAATGGTCAATGCGATCAAAGGACCGGAAGTCGTCTCTGACCCTACTTTCCCATCCCGCATGTTGCAGCAAACGATGCGCTACACTCGGCGCCGGATTCGTTCTTACTTCAAGCCTTGTCCACCACTCGCGTCCTCTATGGTTTTCACGCGGTCGCGGCACAGCTGCGACGGCAGCCGGCCTCGGTGCATGCCGTGTATGTCGCCGCATCGCGCCAGGATGCGCGGTCGCGGGCGCTGATCGCGGAGGCCTCGAGGGCCGGTTGCAAGGTGAATGATGCCGACGAGGCGAAGCTTGTCGAGCTCGCAGGAAGCGATCGTCATCAGGGCGTGGTGGCGATCGTCGACGCGGCGGTGCGACATCTCACGCTCGACGATGTTATGGAGAGCTTGTCCGAACCCGCGCTGCTGCTCGTCCTCGATGGTGTGACCGACCCGCACAATCTGGGGGCCTGCCTGCGCAGCGCGGATGCGTTCGGAGCGCATGCGGTGATCGTGCCCAAGGACCGCGCCGTCGGCGTCAATGCCACCGTCGCAAAGGCCGCGAGCGGCGCCGCCGATACCGTGCCGGTGATCACCGTTACCAACCTCGCCCGTACCTTGCGCGACCTCAAAGCGCACGGTGTATGGGTGCTCGGGGCCGATGCCGGTGGCGAGAACCTGTTCGACGCCGATATCACCGGCCCCGTTGCCTGGGTGCTGGGGGCGGAGGGATCGGGATTGCGGCGTCTTACCCGCGAGCACTGTGACCGCATGGTCGGCATTCCTCTGTCGGGAACCGTCACCAGCCTGAACGTAGCGGTTGCTACCGGGATTTGCCTTTTCGCCACCCGGCGCGCGCGGGCCATCACGGTGCGATCGCTCCCCTTGTCTTGATGAGGGCGATCGCTCCCGTTGTCTTGATGAGGAATACACCGATTGCGGATCAGGCAAACGCATAGCCAAACTCCGTCATCCCCGCGGACGCGGGGATCCATTTTCTGGACCCCCGGAGCGGACAGCTTCAGAGCGACCGTCATCCCCGCCAACGCGGGGATCCATCTTCCAGACCCCGAAGCGATCTTCACCGGGCGCCACCGGCATCTTTTCGAGGCCTCGAATGCGACCTTGGTTGCCATTGATGCGGCGTACAGCTAGCATTGGCGCGCCGGTCGCCTTCCGGCGAAATCACCCTGCGAGGAAGCCCATGTCCACTCACTCCACCGCAAGTCGATTGCGGATTTTGCGCGTCGCGCTAGTTGCCGCCTTTGCCGCCACGTTGCCGCTGCTGGCGCCGGGCGCGCAAGCCAAAGGCACGCTCGTTTATTGCTCTGAGGGAAGCCCCGAAGGCTTCCAGCCCCAATTCTTTTCGACAGGCACGACCTTCGACGCAGCGTCGGTGCCGCTTTACAACCGGCTGGTGCAGTTCGAGCTTGGCAGCACGAACATCGTGCCCGCACTGTCGGAATCGTGGACCGTTGCGCCCGACGGCAAGGTCATCACGTTCAAGCTGCGCCGAGGGGTCAAGTTCCATGGCAACGCGAACTTCAAGCCTTCGCGCGACATGAACGCCGACGACGTTCTGTTCAGCTGGAACCGGATGGCCGACGACAACCATCCCTTCCACAAGGTCACGGCTGGCCAGACGTTCGCCTATTTCGAAGATATGGGCATGAAGAACATCGTCGACAAGGTGGAGAAGCTGGACGACTACACGGTGCGCTTCACGCTGAAGCGGCCGGAGGCGCCATTCCTCGCCGACATGGCGATGGATTTTGCGTCGATCCTGTCCAAGGAATATTTCGACACGATGCAGAAGAAAGGCACGCCCAATGCGGCCGACGTCTATCCCATCGGCACCGGACCGTTCGAATTCGTCTCCTACCAGAAAGATGCGACGATTCGCTACAAGGCGTTCGACCACTATTGGGGCGGGCGGCCGAAGATCGACAACCTGATCTTTTCGATCACCCGCGATGCCACGGCCCGCTACGCCAAATTGAAGACCGGCGAGTGCAGTGTCATGGCGTTCCCGAAGCCGGCGGACTTGGACGAGATGAAGAAGGATCCGGCGCTCACCGTGTTGCAGAAGGAAGGCCTCAATATCGGCTACATCGCGTTCAACACCGAGAAGAAGCCCTTCGACAACAAGCTCGTGCGCCAGGCGCTCAACATGGCGATCGACAAGGACGCGATCCTCAAGGCCGTCTATCAGGGCCAGGGACAAGTCGCCAAGAATCCCATCCCGCCGATCCTGTGGAGTTACAACGACGCGGTGAAGGATTACGCTTATGACCCAGCCAAGGCCAAGGAAATGCTTGGGCAGGCGGGCTACCCCAACGGCTTCGACGTCGACCTCTGGTATCTGCCGGTCACGCGTCCCTACAACCCGGACGGCAAGCGGATGGCCGAGCTCGTGCAAGCCGACTGGGAGAAAGTCGGCGTCAAGACCAAGCTAGTGACTTACGAATGGGCGGAATACAGGAAGCGCAGCAAGACCGGTGAGCAACAGGCCATGATGTTTGGTTGGTCGGGCGACAACGGGGACCCCGACAACTTTTTCGTGCCGCTGTTGGGTTGCGAGGCGGTGAAGGGCGGCGGCAATGTCGCGCGCTGGTGTAACAAGCAGTTCGAGGATCTCATCATCAAGGCCGCGCAAACCCCGAAGCAGGCGGACCGCGCCAAGCTCTACGAACAGGCGCAGCTCATCTTCAAAGAAGACGCGCCGTGGATCACCGTCGCCCATTCGGTGCGCTTCGACCCGATCCGCAAGGAGGTCAAGGGCTACAAGATGGATGCGACGGCGCACCATTACTTCCAGAACGCCGACATGGCGAAATAGGGCGCCTCAGCGGCAACGTCGACACATGGTCCCCTTGAAGGCGGGGATTCGTATCGGCGGCAGGGTCTTCAACGTGCAGATCCCGGACCCATCGTCCCCGCGAAGGCGGGGATCCAGTGTCGTCGAATTGGGTATCGGGATTGCACACGGCATCGGGGACTCGCGCGCTCCCGTGACTCTTCGCGGGGACGACACGTTGGCCGTTATCCGCGCTCAATCCAGGTAACGCGTGTTCGCCTTCATCCTGCGCCGCATCGCGCTGATCGTACCGACCTTTCTCGGCGTCACGCTGCTGGCGTTCGCACTGATCCATCTCATTCCCGGGGACCCGGTCGAGAATCTTTCCGGCGAGCGCGGCATGGATTCCGAGCGACGCGCGCGGCTCCTGCACGAGTTCGGCCTGGATCAATCGCTGACCGTGCAGTATTTCAAATATATCGGGCAGGTGGTGCGCGGCGATCTTGGCACCTCGCTGACCACGCATGAGCCCGTGTTGCGCGAATTCGCGACACTCTTTCCGGCCACCGTCGAGCTCGCCTTCTTTGCCATGGTGTTTGCCGTGTGCATCGGCTTGCCGGCGGGCATCATCGCCGCAATCAAGCGCAACACCGTCGCCGATTACGCGGTGATGGGCATCTCGCTGACCGGCTATTCCATGCCGATCTTCTGGTGGGCGCTGCTGCTGATTCTGTTTTTCTCGGTGCAACTCGGGTGGACGCCGGTATCGGGACGCATCGATGTGCTCTACGACGTGCCCACCACCACCGGCTTCATGCTGCTCGATACGCTGCGCAGTGGCGAGCCGGGCGCATTCCGGTCGGCCGTGTCGCACCTCATCCTGCCTTCGATTGCTCTCGGCACCATTCCGCTCGCCGTCATTGCGCGCATGACGCGCTCGTCGATGCTCGAAGTGCTGCGCGAGGATTACGTGCGGACCGCGCGCGCCAAGGGCTTGCCGTATTGGCAGGTGGTGCTCGTGCATGCGCTGCGCAACGCGCTCATCCCCGTGGTCACGGTGATCGGGCTGCAAGTAGGCTTGCTGCTCTCGGGCGCCATCCTGACCGAAACCATTTTCTCCTGGCCAGGAGTGGGCAACTGGCTTATTCACGGCGTGCAATCGCGCGACTATCCGGTGGTGCAGGGTGGCATCCTGTTGATCGCGACCATTGTCATTACCGTCAATCTGCTGGTCGATCTGCTGTACGGCGTGATCAACCCGCGCATCGGTCATGGCTGAGCCCGCGCATCCGGTCCCTGTTGCCGCGACGATGCCGCCGGTGGTGGGGCTGCTGCGCGAATTCTGGAACGCTTACTCGCAAAGCCGCGGCGCGCTCATCGGCTTCGCGCTGGTGCTCGCCCTGGTGCTGATTGCGCTGGGCGCGGACTTCATCGCCCCGCATCCGCCGAACGAGCAATACCGGGATTTCACCCTCACGCCACCGGCATGGCAGGAAGATGGCACTGCCCGGTTTCTGCTTGGCACCGATCCCGTCGGACGCGACGTGCTTTCGCGGCTTATTCACGGCACCCGGCTCTCCCTTATCATCGGCCTGGTCTCGGTGGTGATCTCGCTTTCATTGGGGGTATTGCTCGGCCTGGTGGCGGGTTACGTGCGCGGACTGACCGAGACGGTGATCATGCGACTGATGGACGTGATGCTCGCGCTGCCCAGTCTGTTGCTGGCCATCGCGGTGGTCGCGATCCTGAGTCCCGGGCTCGTCAATGCCATGTATGCCATTGCGATCGTGCTGCTGCCCCATTACGTGCGCCTGACGCGCGCCGCGGTGATTGCCGAATCCGGCAAGGAATACGTGGCGTCGTCGAAAATTGCCGGCGCCGGGCCAATGCGGTTGATGTTCAACACCATCTTGCCCAACTGCACGGCTCCGTTGATTGTGCAGGCGACGCTCGGGTTTTCGACGGCGATTCTCGATGCGGCCGCGCTCGGGTTTCTGGGGCTGGGGGCCCAGCCGCCGACCCCGGAATGGGGCTCGATGCTTTCGAGTGCCCTCGAGTTCATCCAGCGCGCACCGTGGGTCGTCACTTTGCCGGGCCTTGCCATCCTGGTCACGGTGCTCGCCTTTAACCTGATGGGCGATGGCTTGCGCGACGCACTCGATCCGAGGCTCAAGCAATGACGACGCGGCGATGCGCGTGCTGGACGCGCCCGCGAAAGCATCGCGATGCGCAGCCACGAGGGGCAAGCAGTGCCGTTGCTTGAAATCGAGGGCCTGACGGTTGCCTTTGGCAGCGTTGCGCGCCCGTTCCTTGCGGTGGATGGCGTCGACCTCACTGTGGATGCCGGCGAGATTGTCGGCTGCGTCGGTGAATCCGGCTCGGGCAAAAGCGTCACTGCGCTTGCCGTAATGGGGCTGATTGATTTCCCTGGACGGGTGTCCGCGCGGCGGATGCGCTTTGGTGGCCATGATTTGCTGGCGCTCTCCGATCGAGCGCGGCGCGCCATTGTGGGCAAGGAGATCGCGATGATCTTTCAGGACCCACTGGCGAGCCTCAATCCGTGCTTTACCGTTGCGTTCCAGCTGACCGAGACCTTGCGCATCCATGGCACCGTGCAGGAGCGTGCAAGTCGCCGCGCCCGGCGCGCACGCGCGCTGGAGCTGCTCCGGCAAGTGGAAATCCCCGATCCCGCGACGCGGCTCGAGGCTTATCCCCACCAGCTCTCTGGCGGCATGGCGCAGCGGGTGATGATCGCGATGGCGATCGCCTGCAATCCAAAATTGCTGATCGCCGACGAGCCTTCGACCGCGTTGGATGTCACGGTGCAGGCGCAGATTCTGCAGCTCCTGGTGCGCCTGCAGCGCGAGCACGGCATGGCGCTCTTGCTGATCACGCACGATCTTGCGGTGGTGGCCGAAACCGCGCATCGCGTGGTCGTGATGTACGCCGGGGAGCAGGTGGAAACGGGGCCGCTGCCGGCTATTTTCGAGACGCCTCGCAACCCCTACACGCAGGCGTTGCTCGCAGCACTTCCCGAACACAATCTCGATCAAGCGCGTTTGCGGGCTATTCCCGGCGTGGTGCCGGGCCAGCATGATCGTCCACTCGGGTGTCTGCTCTCCCCCCGTTGTGTGTATGCGGTGCAGCGCTGTCGGGACACGCAGCCCGCGTTGTATGGTCCTCCGGGCCGGCAGTCGCGCTGCTTTTTCCCTCTCGATGATGCGGGTCGCCCGACCAACGATTGGGAGCGCGAAGCCGCGGCAACCGTGGATTCGCTCGCCCGATGAATGACACGGCGGCGGCGTTGCTCGAGGCGCGGGATCTCACCCGCCATTACGTCGTATCACGCGGGTTCATGCAACCCAAGGGACTCGTCCGGGCGCTCGACGGGGTCTCGTTCACCGTGAAAAGTGGCAAAACGCTGGCAGTGGTCGGTGAATCGGGATGCGGCAAGTCGACGCTGGCGCGCCAGGTCACCATGATCGAGCGCCCGACCGCCGGCACATTGCTGCTCGAAGGCAACGATATCGCCCACGCCGATCGCGGCGCGCGGCGGCGGATGCGCCCTTTGGTGCAGATGGTGTTCCAGAATCCGTATGCATCGCTTAATCCGCGCAAGAAAGTGGGGACGCTGCTGCAGGAGCCGTTGCGTATCAACACCCGTCTCGACCGCCGCGCTCGCGAGGAGCGGGCGCGGTCGATGATGGCCAAGGTGGGTCTGCGGCCCGAGTATTACGGCCGCTATCCCCACATGTTTTCCGGCGGTCAGCGCCAGCGCATCGCCGTGGCGAGGGCGTTGATGCTAAGCCCCCGTCTCGTGGTCGCCGACGAACCGGTGTCGGCGCTCGACGTTTCGATTCAGGCGCAGGTGCTGAATGTCAAGGCCTGAGCTGCATTATACGCAGTATTGTCACTGCAACTAACTGTTCTGTTTAACGTTCCGGCTGCATCTGTCCAGGTTGGAGCTACTAAATCCTGAATGGTGATGAGTTG
>JANXZT010000373.1 GCA_025355395.1 Betaproteobacteria bacterium | reverse complement strand
CCGACGAGCTGCTCTCGGCGCTCGACACGCTGCCGGGCTGGCCGGAGCGGGTCAAGACCATGCAGGCCAACTGGATCGGCAAGAGCACCGGCGTGCGCTTCGCCTTTCCCTACGAACTGGACGGCAAGCAAGAGAAACTCTGGGTATTCACCACCCGTGCCGACACCATCATGGGGGTGACTTTCTGCGCCGTGGCGCCCGAGCACCCGATTGCGGAGCAGGCCGCAAGGAGCAATCCCGATCTCGCCGCCTTCATCGATGAATGCAAGCGCGGCACGGTGATGGAAGCCGATCTCGCCCTGATGGGCAAGAAGGGCATGCCTACCGGGCGCTTCGCGACTCATCCGCTCACCGGCGACAGGGTCGAGATCTGGGTCGGCAATTACGTGCTCATGGGTTATGGGGACGGCGCCGTGATGGGTGTACCGGCCCACGATGAGCGCGATTTCGCTTTCGCCAGAAAGTACGGTATCCCCATCCGCCAGGTCATCGCGGTACCGGGCGAATCGTTCACCACCGCGCAATGGCAGCCGTGGTACGAGGACAAGACGCGCGGTGTATGCGTGAATTCAGGCAAGTACGATGGTCTCCCCTTCGAGGCCGCCGTCGACGCCGTTGCAGCCGATCTCGCCGCCGTGAACCTGGGCGAAAAGCGCGTGACCTTCCGGTTGCGTGACTGGGGCATCTCGCGCCAGCGCTATTGGGGCACCCCCATTCCGATCATCCACTGCGGCGATTGCGGACCGGTACCCGTTCCCGACGCGGATCTTCCGGTGGTGCTGCCGGAGGATTGCATCCCCGATGGCAGTGGTAATCCGCTCAACAAGTGCCAAGACTTCCTGAACGTCGATTGCCCGGTCTGCGGCAAGCCGGCGCGGCGCGAAACCGACACCATGGACACGTTCGTGGATTCGTCGTGGTATTACATGCGCTATACCTGTCCCGATGCACCGACCATGGTCGACGCGCGGAACGATTACTGGATGCCGATGGATCAGTACATCGGCGGCATCGAGCACGCCATCCTGCATCTGCTGTATGCGCGCTTCTGGACCAAGGTGATGCGCGACATGGGTCTGGTGCATTTCGACGAGCCTTTCACCCGGCTGTTCACCCAGGGTATGCTGCTCAACCACATCTATTTTCGCCGCAACGAAAAGGGCGGAATGGATTACATTCCGCCAGACGACGTCGAACCGCAACTCGATGCCGACGGCCGCATTGCCGGCGGGCGCGCAAAGCACGACGGGCAACCGGTGGAATACGGCGGCGTGGGCAAGATGGGGAAATCGGAACGCAACGGTGTCGATCCGCAGCAGGTTGTCGACCGCTTTGGTGCCGACACCGCCCGCCATTTCGTGATGTTCGCGGGCCCACCCGGCGATTCGGCCGTATGGTCGGATACCGGCGTGGAAGGGAGCTACCGCTTCCTGCGCCGGCTGTGGACGTTTGCACACGCCAAGGCGGCCATCGTGCAGGCGGCCACCCGAAAATCCCCGGCAGGTGCGCCTGCAGAGTCGATCAGGGCAGCCCGGCGCGAGCTTCATCTCGCGCTCAAGCAGGCGAATTACGATTACGAGCGCATTCAATACAACACGGTGGTATCGGCAGGTTACAAGATGCTGAACACGCTGGAAGCGGTGCCGGAGGATGCGGCGGGCGCGGGCACGCTGATGCACGAAGGCTTGTCCATTCTGATTCGCGTGCTCTATCCGGTGGTGCCCCATATCGGCCAGGCGTTGTGGGATGCCGCGGGCTTCGCGAGTGAATTCGGCGACCTCCTCGATGCGCCATGGCCGGAAGTCGATCCCGCCGCACTCGCCCAGGACGAGATCGAGCTCGTGCTGCAGGTCAACGGGAAGCTCCGCGGCAAGCTGACAGTTCCAACCGGCGCTGACCGCACCGTGATCGAGACCGCGGCGCGTGCGAGCAGCGAAGTGGTGCGCTACGCCGGCAGTGCTACTATCAAGAAGATCGTCGTCGTACCCGGACGCCTCGTCAATGTGGTCGTCTGATCGCGAAAGAATGCTGCGCACCGCGCTTTGTCACGCCGCGGCGATCGCCGCGATCACGGTGATCGCCAGTTGCGGCTTTCACCTGCGCGGCGACGTGACCTACGCTTTCAACACGCTGTACCTCAATTCGCCGCCCGCCGTCCCTCTCACCGCGGAGCTCAAGCGAGCGATCCAGGGGGCCGCCGGAGCCCGGCTGATGGATACGCCCACGGCCGCCGACGTGGTGCTCGATGTCACCGGTCTCGTGGACGACAAGCAGGTGCTGTCGCTTTCCGGTGGCGGACGCGTGCGCGAATTCCTGCTCGTCAAACGCGTGACCATCGCGGTGCACGACAGCAACGGGCGCGACTGGCTGCCTGCGTCCGAAGTGCAGGTACGCCGCAGCTACACATTCAATGAGGCGGAAGTGCTGGCGCGCGAGGCGCAGGAAGCGCGGCTCCTGAAAGAGATGCAGACCGACGTGGTGCAGCAGATCGTGCGCCGATTGCAGGCAGCGCGCGCACCTGCGTGATTGGCGGGAAGCATTGGCCATGGAGATCCGCGCGTCGCAACTCGCCGCTCATCTGCAGCGCTCGCTCGCGCCGATCTATGTCGTGCATGGGGACGAGCCGCTACTAGCCATGGAAGCGGCGGATGCTATCCGCGCGGCGGCGCGGCGTGCCGGCTGCGGCGATCGCGAGGTGCTGGTGGTCGAGCCCGGCTTCCGCTGGGACGCGTTCCTGGCGGCGAACGGCAACCTCGGTCTTTTCGGTACCCGCAGGTTGATCGACGTGCGCATTCCGTCGGGCAAGCCGGGTGTCGAAGGCGGCAAGGCGCTCGAAGCCTACGCTGCGAACCCCAATCCGGACAACGTGACCGTGCTCCTATTGCCCAAGCTCGACCGCGCGGCGCAGGCATCGGGCTGGTTCACGGCACTCGCGCAGGCGGGTGTTGCGGTGGCAGTGTACCCTTTGGATCGCGACGAGTTGCCGGGATGGATCGCGGCGCGCTTTGCGGCGCAAAACCAGCGCGCGAGCCGCGACACCCTTGCCTGGATGAGTGAACGATGCGAAGGCAATCTTTTCGCCGCCCGCCAGGAAATCGAGAAACTCGGTCTCCTGCTGCCCGAAGGCAATGTCTCGCAGGAAGAGGTCGAGCGCGCGATCAGCGATGTCGCTCGTTACGACGTTTTCCAGCTCTCCGAGGCGTGGCTTGCCGGTGATGCAGCGCGCACGGTGCGGATCCTCGCGGCCCTGGAGGCCGAAGGCGAAGGCATCCAGCTCCTGTTGTGGCAGCTTGGCGAAGACATCCACGCCCTCGCCAGCGTGCTCGATAGGGTCGGTGCGGGAACGCCGTTGTCGGCGGCGCTGCGCACCGCTCGGGTGTGGGGCAAGCGCCAAGGCGCGCTCGAGCATGCAGCGCACCGGGTGCAGCGCGACGCAGTCGCGCCAATGCTGCGCGCACTGGCGCGACTGGACGCGCTCGGGAAGGGCCTGTGCAAGGGCAACGCGTGGGACGAATTGCGCACACTGGCATTGGCGCTTGCGGGAGTGATCGTGGTGCCACTGCCCGCCGGGCATTGACGCGGCACTGCTGCCCATCCGTCCCCGTGGCCGCAGTCACTTGAGGTCACCCCACAACGCCTGCATCAGCGCAACGGCTACCACTGCCGCGGTTTCTGTGCGCAGAGTGCGTGGCCCCAGCCGCAACGCCTGGACGCCACTTTTTTGCAGGTACTTGATCTCGTCTGCCGTGATCCCGCCTTCCGGGCCGACCACGACCGCCACGGGACCCGAAGGCTGCGCGAGTGTCGAGCAAGCGGCCGCGGCTTCCGGCACACACATGAAAGCCGAGCCGTGCCAGTCGGCAATCCACGTTTGGAGGGTGCACGGCGCCGCGACCGGGGGCACGGCATTACGCCCGCTTTGCTCGCACGCCGCGATCGCGATCTGTTGCCAGTGCTGGCGACGGCGCTCGGCGCGGTCTCCGGCAGGCAACGGTGCGCTGCGCGCCATGATGACGGGCGCAATGGCCGTGACCCCAAGCTCGACGGCCTTGCGCACCGCGTAATCCATCGCATCGTTGGCGGCAATGGCTTGCACCAGGGTAATCGGGAGCGGGGATTCGCGATCGATTCCTTCGAAGCGATCGATGCGTACACGTGCCCCGCGTTTGGAGGGTGCACGGCGCCGCGACCGGGGGCACGGCATTACGCCCGCTTTGCTCG
>JANXZT010000200.1 GCA_025355395.1 Betaproteobacteria bacterium | reverse complement strand
GGTCACCGCGACCGAAGGCGCAGCGCTGGCGGTGGTGGCCGCACTATTTGTCGGCCTCGTCATCTACCGCGAGTTGAATCTCGCTGACTTGCGGCAGGCGGTGCTGGATGGTGGCATTCAGACCGCCGTGGTGATGCTGCTGGTGGCGACCAGCGCGCTCTTGGGAACCTATCTCACCGAGGTGCAGGCCCCGCAGGCCCTGGCGCGCTCCGTTTCCGAATTCACCCAGAACAAGTGGGTGGTATTGGCGCTCCTCAATGGACTATTCCTGTTGTTGGGCATGTTTCTGCACTCGGCGGCGGCGATCATCCTAGTGGTGCCCGTTGTCATGCCGCTGGTGAAAGCGGTCGGCATCGACCCGGTGCACTTCGGTCTGATCGTGACCATCAATCTTGGCATCGGGCAGCAGACACCGCCGGTGGCGAGCGTTCTCATGGTGGCGAGCGCGATTGCCAAGGAATCGATCTGGGCGGTGACTCGCGTCAATGTCTGGTTCATCGCGATCCTCGTGGCCGTGCTGTTGCTGGTGACCTATGTACCCGTGGTCGGCCTGGGTCTGGTCGAGCTCTTCTATCGCTGAGCATATTTCCGATGACCGAACTGATCCAGGTGACGCACGACGGTTCCATTGCGACCGTTGTCATGAACCGACCGGCAAAGCTCAATGCCCTCACGTGTGCGATGTGGGGCGAGCTTGGTACCGTCATCGACGCGCTGTCGGCCGACGACGCGCTGCGTTGCATCATCCTGCGCGGCGCGGGTGAAAAGGCGTTCTCTCCCGGCAATGACATCAGCGAGTTTGCGACCCAGCGCGCGAACAAGGCACAGGCGATCGAGTACGGCCGGACCATGCACGCGACGGCGCGCTCGCTCGCCCATTGCCGTCATCCGCTGGTGGCGCAGATTCATGGCATCTGTGTGGGTGGCGGATTGGAAATTGCGGCGCTCTGCGATCTTCGGATTTGCGGGGAATCGAGCCGCTTCGGCGCGCCGATCAAGAATCTCGGCCTGGTGATGGCGTATCCCGAGATGGCACCGCTGGTGCGTCTTTGCGGCGCCGACGTGGCGCTCGAGATCCTGCTCGAGGGGCGCATCTTCGACGCCGCCGAAGCCAGGACGAAGCGCTTGGTCACGCGCGTGGTGCCGGACGCCGACGTTGCCGCGGAAGCGCGCGCGACCGCGCAGCGCATTGCCGAGGGCGCGCCACTGGTCGCCCGCTGGCACAAGCAATTCGCAAGACGCCTCGCGGAAGGCACGCCGATTACGGAGGCCGAGTTTGATGAGTGCTTCGACTGCTTCGACAGCGAAGATTTTCGCATCGGCTACGCGGCTTTCCTGGCCAAGCAAAAGCCGGTGTTCGTGGCGCGATGACCGCGACGCCATCGATGCCGGCCGCGCCGGTAGTCCCGTCGCCGGGTGCCCTCACGGGCATGCGGGTGCTGGAGCTGGCGCAGATCATGGCTGGCCCCACTTGCGGCATGATGCTTGCCGACATGGGCGCTGATGTCATCAAGGTCGAAAAGCTGCCCGGAGGCGACGATGCCCGCGGCTATTCCGAGCCACGGGTCAATGGCGAGTCGGCGCCATTTCTTATTCTCAATCGCAACAAGCGCGGCATTGCGCTCAATTTGAAGCATCCGCGCGGACCCGACATCCTGCTGCGCATGGTGCGCGACGCCGACGTGCTCACCGAAAACTACCGGCGCGGTACGCTCGAAAAGCTCGGACTGGGCTACGACGTTCTCTCGCGCGAGAATCCCGGTCTCATCTATTGCGCGGTTTCCGGCTATGGCCGCGACGGGCCGTACGGTGACAAAGGTGGCTTCGATCTCATCGCGCAGGGATTCGCCGGGTTGATGTCCATCACCGGTGAGCCGGGTGGGCCACCGGCGAAGGATGGCCACTCCGTCGCCGATATCAACGCGGGAATTCTGGCAGTCGTGGGCGTGCTCGCCGCGTACGCGCACAAGCTCAAGACCGGGCGCGGGCAGGTGGTGGACACTTCGCTGATGGAAGCGGCGCTGCAGCAAACCTACTGGCACGCGGCGATCTATTTCGCCACCGGACAATCACCGGGCCCGACCGGATCGGCCCACTTGCTCACCGCGCCGTATCAGGCCTTCCGCGCAAGTGATGGCTGGATCAACATCGGCGGCGCCAACCAGGCCAACTGGGAACGCATCGCCGATGTTCTCGGCCACCCGGAATGGCGCGACGATCCGCGCTTTGTCACCAACTCCGCGCGCATGGAACATCTCGATGCCCTGGCCGATGCGATGAACGCAGTGCTCGCA
>JANXZT010000146.1 GCA_025355395.1 Betaproteobacteria bacterium | reverse complement strand
AGTTCTCCAACCTGATCTCGGGTTTTCTCAATCGGACCTATCCGGTCGTGCTGCTGCAGGCATTCTACGGAGCCACGGGGTTCGCCTGCGCAGCAACGGTCATACTGCTTGCATTGGCACTGACCGCGTCGGTCACCGGTGCGCTGTCCGCGCGCGGCGCTGGACGCCTTCCATCCTTTGGTACACCTGCATGAGCGCGAGCGCGTCGGTCCGCCTCGAGAACGCAACCTTCCGCTACCCCGGCGGCAAAGCGGGAATCTTCGATGCCACGTTCGACATCGCGCCGGGCGAACTCATCGTCTGCATCGGCCCCAGCGGCTGCGGCAAGACGACGTTGCTGAAGCTTATCGCGGGTTTTCTTCGCCTTGATTCCGGTCGCGTCTATTTGGGTGGTGACGATGTCACCGCAGCCACGGTCCGCTCGCGCGAGTGTGGCATCGTCTTCCAGTCCTATGCGCTGTTTCCGCATATGGCGGTCTGGGAGAACGTCGCCTACGCACTACGGGTTCGCAATATTCCGCTCGCCGAGCGCCGGCAGCGTGCCGAGGCGATGCTGGACATGGTCGGCCTGGGCGGATATCGCGATCGGTTACCTGCGGAGCTTTCCGGTGGGCAGCAGCAACGTGTTGCGCTGGCGCGAGCACTGGTGTTCAAGCCGCGCGCACTACTGCTGGATGAACCGCTCTCGGCGCTCGATGCAGCGACGCGGGTCACGATGCGCGATGAAATCCGGCGCATCCAGAAGCAGCAAAACATCGCCTCGCTGCTCATCACCCACGATCAGGATGAGGCACTGTCGCTGGCTGATCGGATTGCAGTGCTGCGCGACGGGCGGCTGGTGCAGGTGGCGACGCCACAAGAGATCTACGACCGGCCCGCCGATGCTTTTGTCGCCAATTTCGTCGGCCGCGCGAATCTCATCGATGGCGTCGCGGCGGGTGCCGACGCCGTCGATACACCACTCGGTCGCCTCATTACGCCACCGCACGGCGCTCCGAACGGCGCAAGCATCCGCCTCCTCGTACGCCCGGAAAGGGTCGAGCCGGCGGTTGCCTCAGGCGGCGAAAACGTCTTTGCCGCCCGGATCGTACATGACCGCTTTTTCGGCGCTAACCGAGAAATCGAACTTACTGTCGGGCGAGGCAGCATCAAGCTCGAAACCGCCATGCGCGGCGGCATCGCGCACGTTCGTGTGCCGCGGGAAGCGGTGCAGTTCCTGCCCACGCACTGAAGGAGAAGGGAATGAAAACCAAGCGTTGGCTCATCACGGCTCTGGCTTCGGTATTTGCCGCCGGGGTTGCCGCCCAAACCGTGCTCGACTCGCCGGAGCTGTACGGCGGCGAGAAAGCGTTGTACGAAGCGGCCAAGAAGGAAGGCATGGTCGTGAGTTTCGACACCGGTCCCACCTGGGCGAACTGGGCGGCGCAGTTCGCGGCGTTCAAGAAACGCTATCCGGAAGTAGAAATCGTCTACAACGATCTCGGTTCCGGTGCAACGGTCGTCGCGCTGGAAAAGGCGAAGAACCGCCCGCAGGCCGATACCGCGTACTATTTCGCAGCCTCGGCGGTGGACGCCGTCGCCAAAGGTCTGGTTGCTCCGTTCAAACCGGTCAACTTCGACAAGCTGCCGCCGGTATTTCGCGAACCGGACGGCCGCTGGTTCACGATCCACTCGCTGACTGTCGCTTTCATCGTCAACACCAAACTGGTGAAGAACGTCCCGCAATCGTGGGCCGATCTCCAGAAGCCCGAATACAAGAACTCGGTCGTCTATCTCGACCCGCGTTCGACCGGCGTCGGGCAGGTGCTGACGTTCGCCGCCAATTTCGGCGCCGGCGGCGACATGAACAACGTTCAACCCGGGCTCGATTATCTTGGCAAGCTGCATAAATCCGGCAATGTGCTTCGGGTAATCGGCACCACGCCGTACGCGCAATTCGTGAAGGGCGAGATTCCGATCTGGATCTCGTACGAGAACGACGGGCTCAAGGCGAAGTACACCGACGGTCTCGGTGATGCGGTTGCAGTTGTCATCCCCAAAGAAGCGTCGGCGGCAGCGCCGTACGGGATCAGTCTCGTCGAAAAAGGACCGAACCCGAACGCTGGCAAGCTGTGGCTCAACTTCATCATGACCGATTTCGGTCAGGGTATATTCGCGCAGGGCTTCGTCCGGCCATCGGTCCCGGGCGTCAAGCTCCCCGACACCGTCGCCGACAAACTTCCCTCGGCACCGCAGGTGCGTCCGCTCGATGTGCGCGCGGCGGCGGCGAAGAAGGCCGAGATCGACAAGGGCTGGGTGGCCGCTACCGAAGCCAAGTAAGAAGTCGCCGCCAAGTCTTAAGCCATGCGTCTTCGCACGCAACTGCTGCTCGCCACGCCTGCCGCCAGCGTGCTCGCGATTTTTTTCGCGTTGCCGGTGGCGATGGTGGCAGTTGACGCGCTGCGCGAAGGCACCAAGGCCTTTGGCCGCGCGTTCACGTTGCCGGCATTCTGGCCATCGCTCGCCGGCAGCCTGTTGCTGACATTCGCTGCAGCGGCAGTCTCGACGCTGGTCGGCGTCGCGGTCGCGTTGCATCTATCGCGACTGACCGAGCGGCGGCGTACGCTGCTGTCGTTCGTCATCGCGTTGCCGCTCACCTTTTCCGGGCTCATCGTCGCCTATGGCTTCATCCTCGGCTACGGTCGCGCCGGTTTTGTCACGCAACTCCTGGGCTATGCCGGATTCGATCCGGCGGTCATCGGCAAGGCACTGTTTACTCCCGTGGGGCTCGCGTTCGCGTCGTCGTACTACCTCATACCGCGCGTCGTGATGGGCATCCTGCCGGTGCTGGTCAATTTCGATCGCGCGCAACTCGCGGCTGCGGAGTCGCTCGGTGCGACGTCGTCGCAGGCGTTTCGCCAGGTGATGTTGCCGCAGGTGGCGGCACCGGTGGGGGCCGCATTCTGCCTCGTCGCCGCCGTGGTGTTCGGTGCGTATGGCACGGCGCTGGCGCTGGTGGGCACGCAGCTGCACATTCTGCCGCTGCAGCTCTACAGCCTGATCTCCGAAACGGGAACTGATTTTCCGGCCGCCGCCGCGCTCGCGCTGCTGATCACCGCGGTTTGCTCGGCCATCATGACCACCGGTGAATGGTTCGGTAGCCGCCATGAGCGCCATCTTTAGGCTCGACCGCGCACGCGAGGCACTGTTCGATGCGCGCGGCCGGCGATTCGACGCGGCGCAGCGGGTGTGGCAGGACGCAAGCGTTGCACCCAGCGGCGATAACGTCGATGCCGTCACCGCGGCGACCTGGCAACAGCGCGAGAGCGGTCATCCGATTCGGATTCCGATTGGCGTGATCGGGCCGCGCGAAGCCCTGCCAGCGCAGCTCGCGGCAGCGGAAGAAGTCGGCCGCGGCCTCGCGCAAATGGGCTTCGCCGTATTGTGCGGTGGGCGGCATGGCGTGATGGAAGCCGTCTGCCGCGGCGCCTCGAGCGCCGGTGGAACGACGATCGGCATCCTGCCCGACGCCGATCCGTCGTCCGCTAATCCTTACGTTGGCATAGTCATCGCCACCGGCATCGGCGAAGCGCGCAACGCGTTGATCGCACGCGCCGCGCTTTGCCTCGTCGCAATCGGCGATAGTTTCGGCACATTATCGGAGGTGGCGTTCGGTCGGCAATTCGGCAAATTGGTGCTGGGCCTCGAAGGCGCGGCGCGAGTGGAGGGTGTCGTGCACGTCGCCGACGTCGGCGTCGCACTGCGCGAAATTGCGTTAGTCGCTTTGGCGGCCAGCGAGTAGACGTGCCTCGGCTCGAACTCCGCCACCAACGGATGGTGGCGGAGCATTGTCAGAACGGCCTCCCTCATCGTGCCTCACTTTTGTTGCGCATTTTCTGTCCGGGTTCTGCGGCCATTCTGTTGTCGTCACCCCGCCACGTACGTGGCATAGCAGGGTTCGTACATCTGCGACTTCACGAATCCCAGCAGGTCGGTGGGCTGCGCCCCGCGCGCCAGCCCCCGGCGGTAGGCGACTGCGGCTACTGCGGCCGCGATGTGCGCCGATACGCTGCGAACGTTCTTGAGCGGCGGATAGAGGCTTCCCTGCCGCAGGTCGTCTTCGGTGACCTGCTCGGCGAGCGTATGTGCGGCGGCCATGAACATTTCATCGGTGACGCGGCTCGCGCCGGAAGCGATGACACCGAGGCCAACGCCGGGAAATATGTACGAATTATTGCCCTGCCGCGGTACGTGGCTTCGGCCATCCAGGGTCACCGGATCAAATGGCGAGCCGCAGGCGAAAAGCGCGCGCCCATCCGACCAGCGATACGCTTGTGTCGCCGTGCATTCGGATTTAGATGTCGGATTGGAAAGCGCAAACACGATCGGGCGCTTGTTGAGCGCGGCCATGATGCGCACGACGCCCTCCGTAAAGGCGCCGCCGACCGCTGCGACGCCGATGATTGCCGTCGGGCGCAACGCGTTTATCGCGTCGAGCAGGCTGCCTGCCGGCGCATGATCGTGCGCGTAGAATTGCTTGTGCGCCGCGAGATCGGTTCGCTGCTTGACGACCAGGCCGTGCGAATCGAAAAGCCAGCACCGGCCTCGCGCCTGCGCCTCATTCATGCCTGTCGCGACCATCGCGTCGACCACCAGATCGGCGATGCCCGTGGCCGCTTCGCCGGCGCCCTGGAACAGCAGTGTCTGCTCGCCGAGCGAGCCGCCGGTGATCCGCAGCGCGGACAGTATTCCCGCCAGCACGACCGCGGCGGTTCCCTGAATGTCGTCGTTGAACGTCGGGATTCGATCGCGATATTTCTTCAGCAACCGGAATGCATTATTGGTCGCAAAGTCTTCGAACTGAATCACGACCCCCGGGAAAAGCTTGCTGGCAGCGACCACGAACTCTTCCACCAGGGCGTCGTAGTCCTCGCCACGCACGCGCGACTGATGCAGACCGATATAAAGCGGATCGTCGAGCAGCTCGGAGTTGTTGGTACCGACGTCGAGAAGCACCGGCAGGCAGGTATTCGGATTCACGCCTGCACAGGCGGTATAGAGCGACAGCTTGCCAACCGGAATGCCCATGCCGTTGGCGCCCAGGTCCCCGAGACCCAGGATGCGCTCGCCGTCGCTGACAACGATGATCGCCACGTCTCGGCGCGGCCAGTTGGCGAGCACCTCCGCGACGCGACCGCGGTCGGCGGCGCTGATGAAAATACCGCGCGGACGCTGAAAGATGTGCGTGTACCGCTGGCACGCCAGTCCGACCGTCGGCGTATAGACGATAGGCATCATCTCATCCGGATGATCCATCAGCAGGCGGAAGAAAAGCGCTTCGTTGCGGTCGTGCAGCGCCCGGAGACTGATGTACTTCTCGAGATCGCTCGACTTGCGGCGAAAATTCTCGAGCACGCGCCCCGACTGCTGTTCCTGCGAAGACACGTGTGGCGGCAACAACCCGCGCAGGTGCAAGGTGTCGCGCTCGGCTTCGGTGAACGCGGTTCCCTTGTTGAGCGCCGGATCCTGCAACATCGCAATGCCTTTCGGCAGCGCAGAAATTATCTCGTCATGACTTTTCTGCAACATCGCTCATCTCCTCGCCATAGGGCCCGCCCGTTGGGCGCGCCGGTATTCAGTTTGTCTCTGGAACCATCTTGATCGCGCCGCATGGACATTCGGACACGCAGATGCCGCAGCCCTTGCAATAGTCGAAATTGAACTCGAACCGCTTGCCCGGTTCCAGTTTGATCACGGCGTTGTCGGGGCACATCCCATAACAGTTGTCGCACTCGAAACAGTTGCCGCAGGACAGGCAGCGGCGCGCTTCGAACAACGCGTTGTCTTCGGTGAGACCGCCCACGACCTCTTCGAAAGTGGAGGTCCGGCGGGCGAGCTCGAGCAATGGGCGCATGGTCTTGGGCGCATCGCTGAAATACCAGAGGTTAAGCATGTCGAACGTCGCGAGCTCGTGCTTGGGCGCGGGTGCGTACGTGTTGCCGGAGAGCCAGGCGTCGATATGGCGTGCCGCCTTCTTACCGTGACCGACCCCCACCGTCACCGTACGCTCCGATGGAACCATGTCGCCGCCGGCGAAAATTCCTGCATGGCCGGTCATCATGTTGCGCCCCACTTGAACAGCGCCGTCTTTGATGTCGAGTGCCGGCACGCCGTCGAGCAGCGAGAGATCCACGTCTTGGCCCAGCGCCAGCACGAGCGAGTCGGCCTCCAGCGTCTCGAATTCCCCGGTCGGCTGGGGGAAGCCCGTGGCGTCGAGCGCCATCGTTTCGACGGTCAGTGTGCCCTCGTTGGCCATGTTCTTGATCGTCGACAGCCATTTGATCAACACGCCTTCCTGCAACGCCTCTTCGATTTCGAAGTCGTGCGCGGGCATCTTTTCGCGGGTGCGCCGGTAGACGATGATTGCTTCGATCGCGCCCAGCCGTTTGGCCGTGCGCGCAACGTCGGGCGCGGTGTTGCCGCCGCCATACACCACCACGCGACGGCCCAGCATCGGCTTTTCCTCACCCTCCATGCTCCGCAGCACCGATACCGCATCGAGCATGTGCGCGGCTTCGCCCGCGGGAATGTATGCGCGCTTGGCGATATGCGCGCCGACAGCGAGGAACGCTGCGTCGAAGTGGCCCGCCTTCATCGTGTCAAGGATATTGGAAACCTTGCAATTGAGCTCCAGCTCCACGCCCAGATCGAGGATGCGCTGCACCTCGCCATCGAGTACATCACGCGGGAGTCGATACTTTGGAATGCCGAAGCGCATCATGCCGCCGGCAAGCGGACCCGCCTCGACGATCTTGACGCTGTGGCCGAAGCGTCGAAGGTGATACGCCGCGGACAATCCCGATGGTCCGGCGCCGACGATGAGCACGCGCTTGCCGCTCTCAGTTTTGGGTGGATAAAACTTCCAGCCGCGCTTCAGGGCTTCGTCCCCGAGAAAGCGTTCGACCGAGTTGATACCCACCGGCTCATCGACTTTGCCGCGGTTGCACGAGCTCTCGCAAGGGTGATAGCAGACGCGTCCCATGATCGCCGGCAACGGATTGTCTTCCGTCAGCGCTCGCCACGCGGCTTCGTAGTCGCCGGACTCGGCGTGGTACAGCCAGCCCTGGATATTTTCCCCGGCCGGGCAGGCGTTGTTGCAGGGTGGAAGGCGATCCAGGTAGACCGGCCGTTTGGTGCGCCACGCGCCGGTCTTGTTGGCAAGGCTCGAGCCGACATCGAGGGTAATTGCGTACGGCTTGTCCATTGACGATCTCCTATTGCAGCAAGCCGAACTCGTCGATATTGCGATCAGCCATCATCTGAATCCGTGCGATGCGTCCGACGTCCGGCGGATTGCCGAACAGATGGGCATAACGTTTCTGCAACTTGAGGTATTCGGTCACGGGGACTTTGTGCCGGATCGGGGTACTCGCCGTGACTTCGCCGTCCTGCGCTTCGAACAGCGGGAAAAGGCCGGTCTCGACTGCCAGGCGCGCGATCTTTATCGTGTCTTCCGACGCCGAACCCCAGCCGAGGGGGCATGGCACGAAGATGTGAATGTAGCGCGCGCCGTGAATCCCCATCGCGTACTTGACCTTGCGCTCGAGGTCGCGCAGATTGGAAACGCTCGCGGTCGCGACGTAGGAAATGCGGTGCGCCATCGCGATGCGCGGCACGTATTTGCCGGTGCCGAAGACATTGCCCGGGGAAGGCCCGACTGCCGGGGTCGTGGCGGTACGCGCCGCCGGCGGCGTCGCGCTCGAGCGCTGCACGCCGGTGTTCATGTACGCCTCGTTGTCATAACAGATATAGAGCACGTCGTCGTTGCGTTCGAACATGCCGGACAGGCAGCCGAAGCCGATGTCGGTCGTGCCGCCATCACCGCCCTGCGCGATGACGCGCACGTTGTTGCGGCCCAGCGCCCGCTGCGCCGCGGCGACGCCCGTTGCGACCGCGGCCGCATTGCCGAATAACGAGTGAATCCAGGGAATCTGCCACGAAGTCTCCGGATAAGGCGTGGAAAAAACTTCCAGGCATCCCGTCGCGTTCACTGCGATGAGCTGGTTGCCGGTCGCTACCATCGCCGCATCGATGGCATACCGCGCACCCAGGGCTTCGCCGCAGCCCTGGCAGGCGCGATGTCCGGAATTGAGCGAGTTCGTGCGATGCATGTCCGCCTGCACCGAGCGTTGATCCTCCGCAAGAAGACGGTTGCCGACGGTAAAGGTGCCGGTCTGATAGAACTTGATCATCGTCTCTTCCACGAAGCGTCTCCCAGGTTCAACCGATGCCCGACGCGACTGTTCCGAGCCGGCGCAGGATGGCTTCTGCGGTGGGGCCGGTGCGCCGCGTTTTGCTTTCGCGTTCCAGCTGGTAGCTGATCACGTCGGCGTTCAGATCGAGAAAGGTCACTTGCTCGAGTTCGTCGCGTTCGGCATCCTCGAACAGTCGCGTCAGCGAGCCGCGGGTAATTGCGCGCCCACCAAGGCCTGCGATGACGGTGTAGCCGTTGAGCACGATGCCCGACAAGGACTTGCGCACTCCATCGGAAACAATGCCGCCCAGGCCTACCGCCAGGCATTTTTCGAGCACGACGACGCGCTTCGCGTGCTTCAATGCCTCACGTGAAGCGGCGAGAGGAAATGGACGAAACGAGCAGATCGAGACCGAGCCGATCAGTGAGCCTCGCGCACGCATCTCGTCGACGACCTCCTGTACGGTACCGTTCAGCGAGCCGAGCGCGACGACGATCGTCTCCGCATCCTCGGTGCGATAGGTGCGGATGAGCCCGCCCGAATTGCGGCCGAATTGCTTGTGGAATTCCGCGGCAAGCTGCGGAATCAGTCCCAGCGCGCGCAACTGTTTGTGGTGCGCGAGGTACCGCACTTCGGTGAACGCCTCCGGCCCGA
>JANXZT010000108.1 GCA_025355395.1 Betaproteobacteria bacterium | reverse complement strand
CGAGCAATCGCCCGCGGGAAGCAGCACGAACGATTTCGGGTCGCGCGCCTGGTCGGCGTGGCCCGCGCAAGAGTGCGCGCCTTCCGCGCAGTCGTTTTTCGACACGGCGTTGATGCCGTAGCACTTTTCGAGCTTGTTCTTCTCCGCCCGCATCATGTTGTCCTTGACCATTTGTGGTTGTGCCTGGACTGGCAGTGCCTGCATCACGAACGCAAGCCCCACGGCGGTCGAAAGTGTTGAAGCTGCCAATACATATCGATTCATCGTTACTCCTCGTCATGTAGGAGGCCCCGGGATCGGGACCGTGACAGTAAATTCGGCGCACCCCAACAAAAGGTTACGGACCGCGCGAATTCATATTTCCGCCACTCGACAGGATCGAGATGCGAGGATTTCAGCTATGTTTTCGGGCCAGCGCAGTCGCGGCCCGGTGCAAACGCTCACTTGACCAGCCGTGTGTCGGGGTACGCCGCATACCATCCAAACCAGAACGCGCGGTGCGCCGGCAGGCGCTCACGTGTTTCGCCGCGCGGGCCGGTGAGCCGTGCCTCGGAAACCTTCCAGACGCCGCCGGCGCGATCATGCGCGGTATCCGTGCCATTCCAGCTCGCCAACGTGAGGTCGCGGGCATCGTAGACGCGGTTTGCGCCACTCGTGTCGGTGAGGACGACAAAGTTCACCGTGTCGACGTGGTCCTGATACAACGAATGCGTGGCCAGAAAGCTTGCGGCGATGGCGAGGTGGATACCCGACGCCTCGGCGACGCGTACCGCCAGCACCTCTGCCTTGTTGGGCAGGCGCTCATCAAGTTTGGGTACGTTGAACATCAGCCGCTGCGTCGCAAAATAGTCGCGATAGGCCGCGCCTTCGCTGTAGTCCCGCAGGTAGCCGGTGTCCAACGACAGCACGCGCGTCGCGGGATGGCGCCGCCGCCACTCGCCCCACGTCGTCGTGACGAGGAAGAGCGGCTTCAACACGATGCCTTTGCCCACCAAAGGGCCTACGACCGGCGTCCCGGTCAGCGTCGACCACAGCGACTTGGTCGCCGTGTCGTACATCAGCTTATTCGAGCGATACAAGAAGCCGCTCGTGCCCAGCTCGTGATGGACGCCGTCGACGGTCGTGTCGTAAAGGATCATCGAACCGCACAGCGTGCAGTAAACCCCGTTGAGTTCCTGTCCGGCAATCGTGTCGGTGACCATTTCGTGCCAAGCGAGAATTCGTTTCGGATACGCGCGCACGTCGCCGTCGATGTCGACACCGAACACGACGTTGTCGTCCCGAAGATACGTCGCCTCGCGAGCCGTCAACATCGTGGGACGGCGCAGCGGCGGAATGCCATCGCGGCGCACGCCGCCCCAGCGGATTTCGTCGAGCCGAATAATGGTCTTCGGGTGGTTTTCGAAGTATTGGCGGAAACGCGGGTCGAGCTGGCTGTACAGCGCTGCCTTGAACTCGGCGAAATCGGGATGCTCGCCGGGATCGAACGACCAAAGCCAGTCGTACCAGCCATTGAGGTCTCCACCATACGAGCGGCCGGAGGCCTTCTCCAGTTGCAAGACGATGCCGCGCTGCACGCGGCCCGGCGGAACGAATGGCAGCAGATCGAGCAGTGGTGCCGCGTAGGCGTTGTCCCAGTGCTCGTCGAGCCGCTTGAGCGCGGCGAGCGCCTTCGCCTCGTCGTCTCCCGCCACGTCGTAAAGGACCGCCAGCGGAAGCAGGGCGTCGCGGCGGACCGCGGTCGACGCAGCGACCGCGGCCGTCGCAAGCAATACCGATGCGATCAGCAAACAAGTTCTCGTGGCGAAGCGATCGTAGAAGCGTCGCAACGCGTGTACCTCCGTGGGCTGACAAGAAATCAGGACCGTTGATCGGCGCATGGTCTATAGGGAGTTCGAAAGCCAATGGCGGATGGTTACAGAGACGGGCACAATTTGCCTCCGGCCGGCCCATTCCGAACTCTTTTTCCCGGCTGTAACCGAATACCGTGACGCAACGAATCGATAGTCATGAGCAAGCGAGCGCCAACGAGGACCGGTTGCGGGACCTATTGGTTCGCGCGCTCGCCGGTGACGCCGCGGCGTACCGCGCCTTTCTGAAGGATCTGAGCACGCATTTGCGCGCCTACTTCAGAAAGCGCCTGTCCGGCTTGCCGGATGAAGTGGAGGATCTCGTGCAGGAATCGCTGCTCGCCGTGCACAACCAACGCCACACCTACGATCCGGGCCACCCGCTGACGGCGTGGGTGCACGCGATCGCGAAGTACAAGCTGGTGGACCTGTTGCGTCGGCGCGCTGCTCGTGACCTCCGCAACGATCCGCTCGATGACGTACTCGACATTCTGGCCCACAATGACTCCGACGCCGCCGCAGCGCGCCTTGACTTGGCCAAGTTGCTCGAACGGCTGCCCGCCCGCCAACGCCTGCCGATCGTCCACATGAAGCTGGAGGGATTGTCCGTGGTCGAGACGTCTCGCGTGACCGGCATGTCGGAATCGGCGGTCAAAGTCGGCGTGCACCGGGGCCTGAAAGCGCTCGCTGCGATGATTAGAAAGCAACGATGAAAACCGACGAACTCATCACGCTGCTTGCCACCGGTGCCGGTGCGGTCGAGTCCGACGCGACCGCGCGGCGCTACGGGACCGCCCTGGGTTGGGGCGCTTTCGGCGCGACATTGCTGATGGCCATTCTGCTCGGCGTGCGCCCGGACATCGACGCGGCCGCGCGGCTGCCGATGTTCTGGATCAAGCTCGCCTTCCCCGCGTCCATGGCAGTCGGGAGTCTGATTGCGGCGTCGCGGTTGTCGCGCCCGGGCGCGCGGCTCGGCTGGGTACCCGGTGCGCTCGTGGCGCCGGTGCTCGCGATGTGGCTGCTGACCGCGTACGTGCTGCTTGGTGCGCCACCGCCCGAACGTGGAGAACTCGTCATGGGTCGCACCTGGGAATACTGTTTGTTCAACGTTCCGATGCTGTCGGTACCGGTACTTGTCGCCACGCTGTGGGCAATGAAGGGGCTCGCGCCGACGCGCCTTGCGCTCGCCGGGGCGGCGGTCGGGTTGCTCGCGGGAGCGATCGGCGCGCTGGTCTATGCGCTTCATTGCCCCGAGATGGAGGCGCCGTTCCTCGGCGTCTGGTATGTGGCGGGCATGCTGATCCCCGCCATAGTCGGAGCGTTGCTCGGCCCATTCGTGCTGCGCTGGTGATCGCCACGGCGAGCGCATCCGCGTTGCACGCCCCCAGGCCCGCTATTTGCGCTCAACCGGAATTAACGCGTTGGCACCTGGACCGGCGGCTTGAGCCGAAGCGTCCTTGCCCGGCGAGCGAATCCCCGGTCATCGAACGTGAGCAGCTCGCTGCATGCTTTGCTGACGGCGAGATGCAGCGCGTCGGCAAAGTCGATTCCATTCCGGCAGTGGCTGAGCGCCGCTTCGATTTCGTCGCGATCCTCGTCGGTGATTCCGGGCAGCGCGATCAGATGGGCCAGGCACTCGATCACCTTGCTTTCCGGCTGCTCCGCCACGTACCGCAACACCCCATTCGAATTCCAGGATCACAGTCTTGGGAACGAACACGTCGCCGGCCGCGAGCACGCTAGCAGCCATACGTCCCTGCGCCGCACCGTCGCGGCGGTAGAATCGCGCAAGGATGTTCGTATCAACGGCGCGCACTGTGCTCCGCAAATAGTCGTGCCGTCGAAGTTCCGCCCCTGCCTTATTGCGCGATCTCGCACTCACGCTCATTGCGCAATGGAATACTCATGATGCAATCGGTTCTGGTGCATCAAGGGCACTCAAAGCGAGGAGACGCATCAGTT
>JANXZT010000066.1 GCA_025355395.1 Betaproteobacteria bacterium | reverse complement strand
GTCGACTTGGTAAGCGCGTATTCGATACGCAGCACATTGTTGGCGGCGCTCAAGCCGGCCTCGAAGATGACGTACAGGCGGTCCGACAACCGCTTGCTGAACGCCACCACCTGATTGTCGAGGCCACTCCTGCCGCCGGACGCCCCACGCAGCGACAAATCGTCGAGTCCGATGCGCTGCGCGAGGGTAGTGCCGAACGACGGGCCGTTGCGGCTAAAGAGCGTCGCCGCGGCCGCTTGCAGCGCGGCCGTCTCGGTTCCGGACGTGCGCTCGAGCCCTTGACCCAGCACCAGCCACGAGAGTTTTTCGCCCTCGGGCAGCGGCGGATTCGAGGTCAGCCGGATTTGCGGCAGACGCGCCGATCCCGTGATCTCCACCCCCGCTTCCACCGGCAAGTTCTTGCGCAGTGCCACGACGTCGAGGGTGGGATTATCGATTGGCCCGTCGAAAATGAAACGCCCCCGCTCGATGGCGAGTTGCTGTCCGAACGCAGCATAGGTGCCGCGCACTGTGGAGAGCGTGCCCCGTGCCGTGAGCGTGCCGGTCGAGGTGGTGGCGATTCGTGCGCGTCCTTCCAGTGTCGTGCGAAGCCCGCTGCCGGCCACCGTGAGCCGGTTTCCCAGGTCGACCTCCAGATCGAGATCGAGCGGCGCATCCTCCGTGCGCGTGCGCGCTACCGTCCGCGGCCGGCCAAGGACCACCACGTCGTCGCCGAGTGTGGCGCCCGGCGTGCGCTCGTATTCGATATTGCCTTCGTTGATGCGCAAGGATCCCTTGAGCCCGATACGCCCGCGCGCGAAGCCGACGGTTCCGTCGCCGCTGGCGACAAGCCGCAGGTCAGGCCGATTGGTTGCGCGAAACTTCTCGGCATGCCAATCGAGGTGGGCGCTGCTCTGCCCGGTTGTCGCGCGTCGAAAGGCCGCGAAAGGCACCGAGCCCTGTGCCATGAAGCGCCCATCGCCCCCGGTCACCGTGAACTGGTCGACATGCAGCACTTCATTTTCGAGACGCGCGCTCAAACTTCCGTCGTGCCAATGGAGGCCGTATTGCGGGGCGTCCACCGTAAGCCGCGTTGCGGCGAGCGTGCCGGTGGCGGTGGGCACGGCCCGGGTCCCGGCGATGGCAACGTCGAGGCGGACCATGCCGTCGACGAGCGCCGTGGTGCCAAGGAGCGGTTGCAAAGGCTTGAGCGACGCGAGTTCGGCACGCACGGCCCCCTTGAGCGGCGCGTCCGCTGTGATTCGGCCCGGCGGCGCGTCGTCGACACGACCCAGCGACAGCGTCGCATCGACGCTGCCAAGGCGCGTCGCGCGCATTGCGGCGCTTGCATCGAGCGCGTCATTGGTGAAGGTCGCAGTTGCGCGGAGCTCGCTCAAGCCGAAAGCCAGCTCGCCGGCGTTCACCGTGCTGGCGTCGGCAAAGACATCGCCACGCTCACGCCGGAGGTTGACGGTTCCATTCAATCGGGGATTGGCGACGACGTTCCAGTCGCCCGCCATCACCAGTGTCGTTCGCACCGGCCAATCAGTGCTCGAGAACCGCGCGAACGCTGCGACGGGAACGCCTGCAAAGGATCCACGACTGGTGATCCGGGCCTGGTTCCAGTCGAAGGTCGCGATGTCGAACGCGCCCTCGGGCAAGCTCACATGGACGTCGGTCAGGGCGACATGATTGCGGCTGGCTTCCAGACGCGCCGGTGTGGTGAGCCGCACCGCGTACTCGCCGCGATTCTCAAGATGGGTGATGGTGCCCGACCACGCCAGTGCGGCCGGTGTGAAAGTCGTGGCAGGTGCCAAACCGCCGGTTGCGCTGGCGTCGATATCGACACCCTCTCCGGCCACCGCGAGCGTGGCCGTGTGCTGGGCCAGGGTGCCGGCGACGTTCGCCTTCACGCGGTCGAAGGTTCGCTCCTGCCACGTCACACGGGCAGCGCGGACATCGAGGCCAATGGATCGCGTTCGCAGTGCGGGCGCGCCGTATCCGCTGCCGGGCGCGACCGACGCCGAAATGTCGATGCTGCCGACACCGTTCGCGCCGACCTGCAACCGGTCGGCGTGGCCAGTCAGATCGAAGCCAAGG
>JANXZT010000063.1 GCA_025355395.1 Betaproteobacteria bacterium | reverse complement strand
TAACGCGCCGTCGCGATCGATGGTCGTGCAATCGACCACCTGTTCCCAGGTCTCGGTGCCGTAGCAACCGGCATTCATGGCAAGTGCTCCGCCGACGGTGCCGGGAACTCCGGCGAGCCACTCCGCGCCGGCGAGGTGGTTCTTCGCGGCGAATCTGGCGACGTGCGGGGAAGCGACACCCGCGCCTGCCGCGACAATGGTGGAGTCAGCCGATTCGAGCGACAGCCCGTGCAGCGTCGGTGTCGTCAACACGACGGTGCCGTCAAAACCGCCATCCCGAATCAGCAGATTGCTGCCGAGGCCGATAAACAGGATCGGCTCGCTTTTGGGAATTGTCGGCAGGAATATTTGCAGGTCGACCAGGTCGGCCGGCTTGAAGAATCGTTTCGCGTTGCCGCCGGCGCGCCACGACACGTGCCGCGACATCGACTCTTCGTTTCGAAGTTCGCCGCGAATCGAGGGGGCGAATTTGGCGGATTCGTTCATGTTCATTCCCCGCCCCCGGTGCCTGCCAGGCTCGGCGCGACACCACCCACCGACCCCGCGCCCATGGTGATGACTATGTCGCCGTCTTTCACACGGCTCATCACCGCATCGGGAATCTCCGCCGCGGTCTCGACAAACAGCGGTTCGATTTTCCCCAGCACGCGCAACGAACGCGCCAACGAACGGCCATCAGCCGCGACGATCGGCGCCTCGCCGGCCGGATATACATCCGCCAGGACCAGCTCGTCGGCCGTCGACATCACCTTCACGAAATCCTCGAACAGATCGCGTGTACGCGTGTAGCGATGCGGCTGGAAGGCAAGCAGGATGCGTTTCCCCGGGAACGCGCCGCGCGCGGCTTTCGATACCGCGTCCATCTCAACCGGGTGATGGCCGTAGTCGTCGATCAGCGTGAATGCACCGCCGGCGGCGCCTGGGATGGCCACCTCACCATAGTGCTGGAAGCGCCTCCCCACGCCAGTAAAGCTGGCCAACGCGCGGGCGATGTGCGTATCGTCGATGCCGATCTCGCGCGCGATGGCGATGGCGGAGAGCGCATTCAGCACGTTATGCATACCGGCGAGGTTGAGCTCGACGTCCAGCACTTTCTTGTCGCTCCGGCTGACGGCCGTGAATTTCATCTTGCCGTGCGCGGCGCTCACATTCACCGCGCGCAGCTCCACGTCTTCGCTCATACCGTAGGTGAGTATGGGTTTGGTCAGGCGTGGCAGGATTTCGCGGATGTTGGAATCGTCGGCACACAGAACCGCCAATCCATAGAACGGCAGGTGCTCGAGAAACTCGACGAACGCCGACTTCAATTTGCCGAAGTCGTGCGCGTAAGTATCCATGTGGTCCTGGTCGATGTTGGTGACCACCGCCATGATCGGCTGCAGGTACAGGAACGATGCGTCGGACTCGTCGGCTTCCGCGACCAGGTATTCGCCCTTGCCCAGGCGCGCGTTGGTGCCGATGGAATTCAGCCGTCCGCCGATCACGCAGGTCGGGTCGAGCCCGGCTTCGCCGAGTACATGCGAAATCAGCGACGTGGTCGTGGTCTTGCCGTGGGTGCCGGCGATGGCGATGCCTTGCTTGAAGCGCATCAACTCGGCGAGCATCATCGCGCGCGGCACCACCGGCACGCGTGCCGCCTTGGCGGCCACCACTTCCGGGTTGTCCGGTTTGACCGCGCTGGAGGTCACGATCACATTGGCGCCGGCAATGTTTCCGGCTGCGTGGCCGATCAGCACTTTTGCGCCCAGCGATTGAAGGCGCTTCACCACCGCCGTTTCGGCGAGGTCCGAGCCGCTCACAATGTAGCCCAGGTTGATCAGCACTTCGGCGATACCCGACATGCCGGAACCGCCAATGCCGATGAAATGGAGATGTTTGACTTTGTGCTTCACTTGACCAGTTCCATACAGACGTTTGCGCAACTTTCGGTCGCGTCGGGTTTTCCCAACGAGCGCGCGGCGCGGGCCATGGCCAGCAGTTTTTCGCGCGTCAGATTCCTGATTTGCTGC
>JANXZT010000020.1 GCA_025355395.1 Betaproteobacteria bacterium | reverse complement strand
TTGACGATCTGGTGCGCGCGCTCCGCGGACGGCCCCTTCGGCGCGCGGACGATCGCTTCGATCGCGAGCTGCTTGGCCTCGAGCAGTAGCTTGGCCTCGACCAGTTCCTGCGCGCGCGTGACGAGCGACGACGCGATCTGTTCGGCGAGCGTCGGATCGGCCTGCGCGGTCTGATCGTTGGCGGTCGGCGCCGTCGGGCCGTACGGATCGACCGGCGCGACGTCCGCCACGGCGAGACGAGTCGCCGCGACCAGACCCGCTACGACAACCGCGAACCGCACACCATGTCCGTACCATCCGCGCGCGGCCGTTTCAAATCACGGCTTCTTGATCGGGCCACTCTCGCCACGTCCTGCCGGACGGGGTGCGCTATCCGGAGGGCATTGCCGCGAATCCGGCCACAGGCGAAATCTATGTGGGCACGTTCGATTCCGGTTCCAGCGCGAACAAGCTGCTGCGCTTCTCGAAAAGCGGGCATCTGATCGCACAGAAAGAATTCGGCAGCGCGTTCTTGCTGGGACTTGGCTTCAATGGGGCGGATGGCAAGGTTTATATTCTCAACATGGGCGCATCCAAGGTGCAGCGTATCGCGGCGCAGTTCAACGCGAGCACGCCGGTCGAAGATGTCGCTACGGTGCCGCAGGTCGGCGCGCCGGGCCCGCGTAGCGTCGGGAATCCCGATGGCAGCACGGATACCATCTCGTTTGGATCCAGCAGCTTTCCCGCGCCGAACGCCATGGTGTTCGATGCCGCCGGCAACCTATACATCTCGGATTCGTTCCAGGGCGCGATCTTTCGCATCGCCAATGTCGCCGCTTGCGTGACGCCCTGTGTCGCGACAACGCTCAAGCACGACCCGCTGCTCGCGACCGCCGGTTTTCCGCCCTTCGGCGCCAATGGCCTTGCATTCAATGCGGATCAAAGCGTGATGTTCATTGCCAATACGGGAGACCACCGCGTGTTGCGGATGGGAATGGCGACCACTGACCTGAGCGTTTTCGCCGAAAGCATCAATGGCGCGGACGGTCTTTTGTTCGATGCCGACAGCGGCCGGCTGTGGGTTGCGGCCAACCAGGCGGATGAAATCGTGGGACTCAATGCCGCAGGTCGGGTCGTGGCGCGGCTGGGTGGGTTCGAGGGCATTCGCAAGGACGGCACGCCAAAGGGACTTCTTTTCCCCGCCAGCATGGTGATTGTCGGGGGAGAGATGTATGTGACGAACCTCGCGTTGCCGCTGACACCCGCGGTCGGCGACGAGCCCGAAGAGGATGTGACGCGCTGGACGGTGTCCCGTATCAAGGTGCCCAAACGCTAGCGCTGCGCCCCGGAATTGGGTGCACCGCAGTGGAATGCCGCGCGATCACTGGTGGCGCCAGAGCATCGGATAAGCATCCCTGGCCCGACCAATCGATGGGGTCGTCTCCACCATGAAGCCCGCGC
Source organism: Betaproteobacteria bacterium (assembly GCA_025355395.1). Taxonomy (GTDB): domain Bacteria; phylum Pseudomonadota; class Gammaproteobacteria; order Burkholderiales; family Casimicrobiaceae; genus CAIWHR01. The sequence continues at coordinate 7,793 of JANXZT010000020.1, read as the reverse complement.
GGCTCCGGTTGCTCGCGTTGGGCTTGGCGCTGCTGGCCGACACCGCGGCTGCCAGCTTTCACAGCTATCTGATCGAGGCGCTCTACACCAACGCGGACGGCACCGTCCAATACATCGTGCTGCGGGAGTCGCAGGGTTTGGCGGGCGAGCGTCTACTCGCGGGACACGCGCTCACCAGCACCCATCTCGGCGCGACCAAGACGCTCACGTTTCCCACCGATCTCCCGGGCAACGACACGGCTGGCCACCGGGTGCTGATCGCCACCCAGGGATTCGCCGATTTGCAACTCATCCGCCCCGACTACGTCATGCCGAACGGGTTTCTGGCCACAGATGCGGCAAGCGTCAACTACGCGGGGGTTGATCAGGTCAATTACACGTCCCTGCCGACCGATGGCGTCAATGGTATTGCACGCACCGGCGCGCCCATCGCCAACCTGGCCACGAACTTCACCGGCGCTACGGCCGTGGTTCCCGCGTTGCCGGTGACTTCCGTCGAGTACTACCACGCAGGACTCGACCACTACTTCATCAGCGATCTGCAACCCGACATCGATGCCCTCGACAGCGGGCGCATCGCCGGCTGGGCGCGCACGGGGTTCTCGTTCAAGGTGTTTGCGAGTCAGGCGAGCGGTGGTCCGGGCGTCAATCCCGTATGCCGGTTCTATATCCCGCCGGCGCACGGCGATTCGCATTTCTTTTCGGCGTCTCCCACCGAATGCGCGGTCGTCCTGCAGAGGAGCGCAACCGATCCCAACTACAGCGGGTATGTGCGGGAATCGCCGAATGCGTTTTACATCGGTCTTCCGGATACGGTGACGGGTGCGTGCCCCAGCGGATCGGTAGCCGTCTACCGGTTGTGGAACCAGCGCGCCGATTCCAACCACCGATATTCGAGCGATCCGGCGGTAAAGGCGCTGATGATCACCAAGTCATACGTTCCGGAAGGTTACGGACCCAACGCCACGATCATGTGCGCTCCGGCCCCCGGCACGGCCACTGTCCGGTTCCTTCTCGGATCGGCCGCCAACGGCGCTCTGGTAAGTGACGCGACAAGCATCGCTGCGGCCAACTATCAGGCCTACGGCACCACGGCCGACACCGTAAATGTCGGTGCCCGCAGCGGGGCGGGTGAGCTCATCGCATTCAGCCCAAAGCGGGCCGTCGCATTGCAACCCGTCACCTGGTCGACGGGCTCGGGCAATCAAACCGTTCCCGTATCGTTCATCAACGAGCTCGATACGCCCGTCACGCTGTGGGTCGTGGCGGCGCCATTCACCACCAGCCAACAAACGGCGCTTACACTGTGGACCACTGCCCAGCAGATCTTCTGGGACGAGCGCCTGGGTGTGCGCGCACCGCTCGAGGTCGTTGATGCCACCACCAACCCGAAAGCGTCGAGCTGGAACGCCTTCACGTGCGGTGCCGGCAACGCCAACGTGGGCGCCCTGCAGGCCGATATCGGCATGAGGCAGGGGCGCATCAACGTTTATCTCGTCAATCTCGTCGATGGCTCCACGTCGCGCGGCAATGCCTGTGACGTGGGCAGCAGCTTTGTGGCGATCGCTGCCGGGTCCGGTGCAGAGCTCCTTGCCCATGAGCTCGGACACGATTTTGCGCTGGAGCACATCGATGACCTGGTGGGGTCGTTCGATCCCACCAACGTCATGCATTCGGCGAGCAATGTGCGCGCCTACTTTACGGAAGGCCAGACCTTCCGCGCCCACCTGCGGGGAAACTCCGCCGTCAATGCGGTTTATGCGGCACGGCCGGGATTGGTGACCCGCGCCTGCGATCGGGATACGCTGACCCTTACCTGTCCTGCCATCGCCAAGCGCATCTGGCCCGACGGACTCTTTCCGGCGAATTGATGCAACATTTCATCATCTCCGTGCTCCGCCCATGCTTGCTGGCAGTGCTGCTGGCAATGTCCGCCATGGCCCAGGCGCAGACACGTTTCGGCCTGTCGCCGGAGGCCTTCGCCGTTTACCAGCGATGGGTGCTTTCGACATGCATCGGCGGAGACGAGCTCACATTGGCGGCCGAGTTGCGGCAACATGCGTCCGAGCTGGTGCCGGCATTCCAGAAGGCCAGTGCGGAAGGTCCGACGGCGCAGGAGTTGCGCGATGTGCGCGCCGCGGCCGATGAAAATTACGAGCGACGCGCGAAATTTCCGCTGGAAGACATTCGTATTACCGGGGTCGATGCCGCGGCCCTTGAGCGATTCCGGAGCGTGCCGCGGCAGTCGTTCGTCGACGACCAGTTGCGGCGGTTTGCCACGGGCTACAAGGCGAACGCCGTGGCGGCGCTCGGCACCATCGGCGATCCACGCTCGCGTGCATTCCTGGCGAGTCTCGCGCGCAACGGTCGCAATCCGCTGGCCGCGGCCGCGCAGGAAGCGCTCCGAAAGCCGCGCGAGATGCGGTAATCCCATCGAACGTTGTGCGCGGTAAGGACGGTTATGGTCAACGCAGCCGTGCGCTTCGCTTGTGCCGCCAGAACTCGATGACGAGCGGAGCAAGCGACAGGGCGATGATGACGAGGGTCACGATGCCGAAATGGTTCTTCACCCATGTTGCATTGCCAAACCAATAACCGAGCGACACCAGCCCGATCACCCACAGCAGGGCGCCGCCAACGCAAAACGCCAGGAAGCGCGCGTACAGCATACGGCCGAGGCCCGCGACAAAGGGTGCGAAGGTGCGCACGACCGGCACGAAACGCGCGATGACGACCGTGGCGCCGCCGTGGCGCCGATAGAAGTCTTCGGTTCTCGCCAGTGCGCGCGCGTTGATCCAGCGCCCGTGCGCCCGACGCAGCAACGCAGCGCCCACCAAGCGGCCGATCCAGTAGTTGCAGTTATCGCCGCAGAGGGCAGCGACGACGAGCACGGTGCATAGCACGACCACGTCGTGGCCGGTGGATGCCCACAGCGCACCCGCGACGAACAGCAGCGAATCGCCCGGCAGAAACGGTGTCACCACCAAGCCGGTTTCGCAAAACAGAATCAGGAACAGCAGCGCATAGACCCAGGTGCCGTACTGCTGGAGCAATAGCCCAAGCTGCTGATCGGGGTGCAGCACAAACTGCAGGACGGACGATAACTCCACGGGGCGCTCAAGGGTTTTGGCAAAGCCGAGATCATGCCTTGAGATCGCTCGGCTTGCACCAACACGGGCTGTCGATGTCCTGCGCGAGGTGCGGGAGAGCGCGCGGGAAGTGCGGCGACTCGCCGCCGGGTGCAGACTTATCGGCCTCGGGAGGTCGAGTAGGGCGGTAACGCGTGCGCCGGTGGATGGGTGTCGGCATTGAGCCGAGCGAATGGTTCCGCGGACCGGCGGGGACAGGCAAGGACGCGCTCCAGCGTCGCAAACAATTCGGACAGCGGGAACGGCTTGCGCAGATAGGCGGCGTAGCCATCAAACATTCGGCTCACCCGCTCTTCCGGCAACGTGCTCATGAAGATCACCGGAAGCTGTTCCTGCCCGGGCACTGATTGGGCTTTTTGCATGAATCCGGGACCCAGCAATCCCGGCATGACGATGTCGCACAACGCCACATCGACCGGCCGCCCTGCCATCATGCCGAGTGCGGCGTCGCCATTGGTCTCCACCAACGTATGGTAATGGCGTGAGCGCAGGCACTCCGCCAGTCCATGGGCGAAGGCCACATCGTCATCCACCACCATCACGGTCGGCATTGTTCCACCCATCGCTAATCGATGATTGTGCGCCGCCCTCAGGCGAGGGCTGTAGGGCGGGCGGAACTGCGCCTGTCGGACGGCAGCTTGATCGTCCTGGCCGGCTGATTTGGACAGGTCCGATGGTTGGCGCCGGACCAGCGGCGACGTATCCTGGCTGTATTCACCTAAAACACATCGGAGGTTGAAATGCGCTTCAGAGCCCTGCTGTTGACGAGTCTCGCACTATTTCTTATCGGCGTGTTGCCGGCCGTCGGCGCACAGCAACCAGCGACACCTGCGGCGGGAAAGAATCGGGTGGTCATGCAGGTGAGCGACAACGATCCGGCCAAGTGGAGCCTTGCATTGAATAATGCCCGCAACCTGCAGGCGGACTTGGGCCGCGACAACGTGGAGATCGAACTGGTCGCCTATGGTCCCGGCATCGGCATGCTGAAGCGCGAATCGGCTGTCGGGAGCCGGATCGCAGAGGCGATGAATGCCGGCGTGGGGGTTGTCGCGTGCGAGAACACCATGGCGGGTCAAAAGCTCAGCAAGGAAGACATGCTGCCGAAGATCGGCTACGTGCAGGCGGGGGTGGTCGAAATAATGCAAAAACAGCAGCAAGGTTATGCCTACATCCGCCCATGACGCGATGCAACGCAGGATGTAGCGTGGATCAGGTCGTCGCTGGAAGAAGCGCCGAATCCTTGGCCAGACGGCCGCTGCAGGGATACGTCGATGGAGGAGGAAGTCCTCGTTGTCGACGCGACGACGTCGGTTTCGCCACTGGTTGGTGCCGCGCACGCCATTCCCACGGAGGCGTTGTAAGGTCAAAGTAAACCTTTACCGGGTACCTGGCATCGTCGACATCGTCCTACATCGCTTGGGGCTTCCGGACGACTTCGATCATGCACCCGTCACGGCAAAGTGTCCGAGTCGAGGCCCGCAGGCGGTCTCGCCCCGGGGTGCGCAGGTGCATCCCCATTCGACAAAGGAGACACTCGTGAATCGAGATCAGGTAAAAGGAACGGCCAAGGATATCGCCGGCAAGATACAGCGCAAGGTAGGAGAAGCTACCGGTGATGTCGGCGACCAGGTGAAAGGTGCGGGCCAGCAGATTGCCGGCAAAATCCAGAAGGGGGCCGGTGACGTCGAGCAGGCCGCCAAAGACAACAGCCGCGACAATCGTCGCTGACCCTCACGGACGCGCCTGGCGCGTCACCCGACCAGGCTCGCCATGCGCCACGTTCGCATCGCGAGCCTGTTTGCTTTGGGTGTCGTCGGTAACGGGGCGGCAGGCGAGGAGGCGGCAGGTTTTACAGGGACGTTTTTCAGCTGAAGGTCGCAGCCGAACGCTCATGCACCCATCAGCGCGCCGCTCGGGGAAGAACGCGCGGCGGATAATTGCGCGCGCCATCGCGCAGTGCATCCGTGCGCAAACCCAGTCGTCCGGCGAGCAACAACCCCCAGTAACGCAGCCGCAACTCGAGCGGGCCGCGCGGTGAAGGCAGCACGCTACGCAGCGCCTGGCGTCGTTTCACGAGCTTGTCGTCGATGAGTTGATGGATGAGCGTGTCGAGCTCCTTTCGGACCTCGTCGAGACTCCCGCCGTGAACGGTCAATCCCAGGTCGACGCAATGCGCCTCCCAGCCACGGGCTGATTCCTCCGCAAAGCAGCGGACTGCGACGACACGTGAGCGCATTGGACCTCCCCTTGACACCAAGACTTTCCCCGACGCAAGGAACATGCCGTCGGATATGAAGGCCGCGGGTAGGTGCGCCGGATGCGCGGGGTCGGTTGAATCGGCGTGCGAGGCAGTGAATAATTTTCGCCGGCCGTTGCCCAGGAAGTAAAAAATGCCGGACCGACGGCCATGTTCAACCCGTCCGTCCACTCGCGCGCCCCGGACTGCCGTAGAATCGCGCCACCCACCCGAGGAGGCCCTGGTAGCATGAATCAACTCGACTTCGCGACCCGTACCGCTCTCGTGACCGGCGGTGCCGCCGGCATCGGGCTCGCCATCGCAAAGCGATTCAAGTCGAGCGGCGCGCGCATCGCGCTGTGGGATCGCGACGCCGGTGCACTCAAGGCAGCCGCACAATCGCTCGAAGGCGACGTCACGGTGCACGAGGTCGACGTCGCCGACCCGGACGCGGTGGCCGCAGCCATGCGTGCGTCGGCCGCGGTGCTGGGGCAGATCGATGTGCTGGTGTGCTCTGCCGGCATTACCGGGCCCAACACCACGACGTGGGAGTACCCGATCGATGCGTGGCGGCAGGTGATGGACATCAACCTGAACGGCATCTTCTACTGCAACCGCGCCGTCGTTCCGTACATGATGACCCGCGATTACGGGCGCATTGTCAACATCGCGTCCATTGCGGGAAAGGAAGGTAATCCCAATGCGTCGGCCTATAGCGCTTCCAAAGCGGGCGTGATCAGCCTGACCAAGTCGCTTGGCAAGGAGCTCGCGCGTACGGGCGTTCGCGTCAATTGCGTCACACCCGCAGCGGTGCGCACCGGCATCTTCGATCAGATGACGCCGCAACACATCGATTTCATGCTTTCCAGGATTCCGATGGCGCGATTCGGTACCGTCGACGAGATTGCTGCGCTGGTCTGCTGGCTCGGAAGCGAGGATTGCTCGTTCTCAACCGGCGCGGTATTCGATCTTTCCGGCGGCCGCGCCACGTATTGACCGAGCGCTGCGGGAGCGCGGCTGCGCGCCGGTGGAGTGACAAAGGTGCGGGTGGTCGCGAAAAGCCACGCTCTTCAGATCGCAATGATTGCAACCCCTGCGCGTAACATCGCCTCGGTGTTGAGGCGCACCGCGCGGTGCTGGCCGCGGTTACCGGCGCTCGCCGAAGGGCCCGCGGTCCTCTGCGACTACGCGATATTGGCCGAGCGGGTGGCTCGTCTCGCGCACGGGATGGTTCTTGCGGGTGTGTCGCCGGGGGATCGGATCGCGCTGGTGTCGCGTAATCTCCCGGCTTACATCGAGGCCATGTTCGCGACGTGGTGGGCAGGTGCCGTAGCGGTGCCGGTGAATGCCAGGCTGCATCCGAGGGAGCTCGAATTCGTGCTGTCGGACAGCGCAGCGCGGTGGGTTTTTGTCGATGCGCATTGGGGCGCCGCGCTGGCGGGTACGGGCTCCGTTGCAACCGTGGAGCGGGTGGTCGCGTTCGGGAGCAAGGAACATGGCCGCTTGCTCACGGCGACGCCGGCAGGGTGCCCCGCGCCGCGTGCCCGCGATGACGCCGCATGGCTTTTCTATACCAGCGGCACCACGGGCCGGCCCAAAGGGGTGGTCATCACCCACGCCAACTTGCTGGCGATGAGCCAATGCTATCTCTGCGACGTCGAAGTGGTCGCACCCGGCGATGCGCTACTCCATCCGGCACCGCTCTCGCATGGCTCCGGGCTTTACGTGGTGCCGCACGTGTTGGCAGGTGCCGTCAACGTCGTCCCCGAATCGGGAGGCTTCGAGCCGGCCGAAATCGCCGGCCTGCTTGAAGCGTGGGACCACGCCTCGTTTTTTGCGGCACCGACCATGGTCAAGCGGCTGGTGGAAAGCGGCGCGCTATCGGCGCCACACCTGTCGCGATTGAAGTGCATTGTCTACGGCGGCGGGCCGATGTACGTGGCCGATTGCAAGTCGGCATTCGCGGCATTCGGTCCGCGTCTCGCGCAAATTTATGGGCAGGGCGAATCGCCGATGACCATCACCGCCATGTCCCGGACCGTGCTCGCTGACGCCATCGCCCGCGACGACAGCGCGCGGCTGGGTTCGGTCGGGTTGGCGCAGACCGGCATCGAGGTGCGCATTGGTGCTTTGGAAGGCCCGGACGTGCCGCCCGGCGAGGTTGGAGAAGTGCGGGTGCGCGGCCCCACGGTGATGCGTGAATACTGGCGCAATCCCGAAGCAACAGCCGCAACCCTGGCCGGTGGCTGGCTGCATACGGGCGACGTAGGAAGTCTCGATGCGGACGGGTTTCTCACTCTCAAGGATCGGTCGAAGGATCTCATCATCAGCGGCGGCGCCAACATTTATCCACGCGAAGTGGAAGAAGTCCTCGTGGCGCACCACGCGGTGCTGGAAGTCGCCGTGGT
>JANXZT010000018.1 GCA_025355395.1 Betaproteobacteria bacterium | reverse complement strand
CGCCCACGGCCAGCACGTTCGCGTCCCGGAAGAACACATAGATGTCGCCATCGGTGTGGGCCTCGAGCAGGTGGCCGTATTGTATCCTGTTGTCGCCGGCGAGAGTCTGGTCGCCGGTAAAGAAGGTCACGGTCGGGCGAGCCTCTGCGGGCAACGCCTTCTCGTAACGGTCCTCGTCCTGCCGGTAATAATCCGTCGTCAGATGCACCCGGGTCTTTTCGTGAGCGACGATTGTCGCCTCCGCCCGCCCGAAGGCGAGGACCGTTACGAGAAGGCGTTGCCCGCAGAGGCTCGCCCGACCGTGACCTTCTTTACCGGCGACCAGACCCTCGCTAGTGACAAGCGGATCGAGTACGGCCACCTGCTCGAGGCCCACACCGACGGCGACATCTATGTGTTCTTCCGGGACGCGAACGTGCTGGCCGTGGGCGATGCCATCTCGCCGCTGAAGGATCCCGTGCTTGACTGGTTCGGCGGCGGCTGGCTGGGCGGGCGCGTCGACGCGCAGGAAAAACTCTTGAAGCTCAGCGATGCGAAGACGCGGATCGTGCCGAGCTACGGTCCGGTGGTGGGCCGCGCCGAGCTACAGGCTGAGTTCGACATGACACGCATGCTCTTCGATCGCATGCTTGATCAGGTCAGGAAGGGCATGAGCGCACAAGACATGCTTGATGAGGGACTCATGAAGGGCCTGTCCCGGACCTTCCGCGATCCGTTCAAGTTCGTCTACGACGCCCATAAGGGCTTTTGGGCGCATCACAATTCTCTCGCACCGAACGTGCTCTGATAGGTAGCGTCATGAAACGTGCCATTTTCGCAGTCGCTTTTTGCCTCGCAGCGGCCACCACGGCCGCCGCCGAGGATGCGAGCCTCGCCGGCCTGATCCAGGCCGGTCATCGCGACACCGCGCTCAAGATGATTGCCGCGGGCGCCGATGTGAACGCAGCCCAGGGCGACGGTACGACGCCGCTGCACTGGGCCGTCTACAAGATCGACGCGGATCTTGTCCGGGCGCTGATCGAGCGCGGCGCGAAGCCCGATGTCGTCAACAGCTACGGCTCGAGCCCTTTGGCGGAGGCGGCAAAGGTCGGCAATGCTCGCCTGGCCGGAATGCTGCTCGATGCAGGCAGCAACGCAGAGGTGCCGAACCAAGAGGGCCAGACGGCCTTGATGCTGGCCGCGCGCGCGGGTTCCGTGGAGGTTGCCGAGTTGCTGGTGCGCCACGGCGCCAACGTCAATGCACGAGAAAAATGGCGCGGCCAGACGGCGCTGATGTGGGCGGCGGACGCACGCTCAACCGAGATGACGCGGTTTCTCATCGCCCATAAGGCGGACGTCAATGCCCGGGCGCTGGCCACCGACTGGCCGAGCCAGATGACCGGCGAGCCGCGCAATCAGTATCGCCCGACCGGCGGCCTGACCCCGCTGCTCTATGCGGCGCGCTCGGGATGTACGGATTGTGTGCAAGCGCTGCTGGACGCCGGTGCGGATGTGAACCGGCCGAACCCCGACGGTGTCACGCCGCTGATGGTGGCCATCGACAATTTCGCATTCGACACAGCAAAGCTCCTGTTCGAGCGCGGCGCCAATCCGCATGTGTGGGATTGGTGGGGCCGCACCGCGCTGTACACGGCGATCGACATGAATACCTACAGTCCGGATCCTTACGAAGAACGCACCGGGCCGCCCATCGTGACGACGAAGACCACCCCGCTCGAGCTCGCACGACTGTTTCTCGCCGCCGGCGTCAACCCCAATTCTCAGTTGAACATGCATCGGCCCGGGCGCGGCGGGAACGCCGGCCGCTTCGCCGACGAGATCATAACCACCGGCGCCACCCCCATGTTGCGCGCCGCCGCGTCGCAGGACGTTGAGGCCGTGCGGCTGTTGCTGGAGTACAAAGGGCGTGTCGACGTGCCCAACGTGATGGGCGTGACGCCGCTGATCGCCGCCGCGGGGTGGGGCATGCGAGCCGCCAGCCCGCGCTTCGATCCCACCGCCAAAGATGCGCAGGATCGCTCGATCGCGACGCTCGATTTACTGTGGGCGGCCGGCGCCGGCGCCGGCGTGAATGCCCGGATCTCCGTCACGGACCTGACCGCGCGCATGGGGCGCGGCGGTACGTTGCCGGAGCGAAATGGGCAGAGCGCGATATTCGGCGCGGTGCAATGGGGCTGGCCCCGCGTGGTCCAGTACCTGATCGATCACGGCGCGGAAGTGGCTATCGTGGACGATCGCAAGGTGTCGCCGCTCGACGCAGCTTCGGGGAAGGCCGGCAGCGCGGACAATCACCCCTCCCCCGAGGTCGCCAAGATACTCCAGGCGGCAATCGGCCATTAGACTGTAGAGCTGCTGGAGAAATATCACGGGCCGTGGGGTGGCTGGGTCAATCCGACCTATGCCGAATATGCCTATTGAGCGGCGCCGCGCTCCGCGTTGCTTTCGATGATCGCCTCCGCCTCCAGATTGAGGGCTCTGGCTTCGCGCTCGGGCTCGCTCAACGGCTCCTG
>JANXZT010000543.1 GCA_025355395.1 Betaproteobacteria bacterium | reverse complement strand
TTGCGCAGCGTTTCGGCGCGAGTTGGGCTGGTAGCCGCATGGCGAGCCTTGCCGGCCAGTTCGCCGGCATGGTTCATTTCGAGGTGTCTGATCAGAACGCCGAGCCGCTGGCAACGGCGCTTTGCGCACTGGAAGCCTCGGGGCTTCGGATCGTCATCGCCAAAGGCGAAGCGACCGCGGTACCTGCCGGGCGCCGCACAGTCAGGCTGGAGCTCGTGGGACAGGACCGGCCGGGGATCATCCGCGACCTTTCAGGGAGCCTTGTGAAGCGCGGAGTGAGTATCGAGGAGCTCCACACCCAGGTCGTCAGTGCCGCCATGTCGGCCGAACATATGTTCAAGGTGAATGCGTTGCTTGCCGTGCCGGCTGCGCTTCCGAACGACGAGCTGCAGCGTGCACTGGAAGCACTGGCCAACGAGATGATGGTCGACATCGAGCTTGAAGAAAAGTAGGGTCAGACTCTTGCTGAAACAGCGCAGGCAATCAAGAGACCGGAGAAGCCGTCTCTGACCCTAATTCTCCCGCCGTCACAGCGGGTTTCATGCCGGCATTCACGTTGATCGGCGTGTTCGCCTGATCGCCGAGCGACAGCGGCCGGCCGTCCAGCCATTCCGGCAAGGCGACGCCGAGCGCATCGAGAATCGTGGGCGCGATATCCAGCACGTTGCCGGAACCTGCCTCCGGTGTGCCGACGATGCCCGGGCCGCTGATCCAGAGTTGGGAATTGACCGAATGATCGCCGCTGCGCGGTGCATGCGGATGATAGACCGGCGCGTATACGTGTCCCACCGCCGGTGACTCGCAATGCTCGAGCATGCCGAGGTCGGTCCGGAATACGCAGATGAGATCAGGCAGGTCGATGTGGTGGTCCGGTCCAAACGCCTCGCTCGCGGTTTGCACGTGACGGATGATCGGCGCACCTGATGCCGGATCGCGCAACGCCAGCAACTCGCGGCGCAGCAGCTCGAGCATTGCCTCGGCTTCGGCGCCCGGCTCGACACTGCCGAAAGGCTCCCTGCCGCGCAAATTGAGCCTGATGCCGCCGCAGCGATTGTTATTGACGAACGCTGCGCGTGTTCGCGGCGAGGCAAAGGGGTCGACCAGGCAGCCCGCAGCCGCAACGGGCGCGGCCAACGCCCGGGAGCGCGCGAGCCGCTTGACGACCGCCTTTATCGGCCGCGGCAAATACGTCACGGCGGTCTTGGCCCGGCGCAAAAGCCGGCCCGCGGCGCCGAGATTGCCTGCCGCCAAGCCGAGTCGCACCAGCACTTCCGGCAGCAATTGGGGACCATCGTGGTTAAGGCCCATGCCATGGCTGAATACGGCGAAGACCTTCGCGTCGCGTCCTGCCGCGGCGAGCAGCGCTGGCAGCGCTTCGTCGAGCGCTGCATAAACGCTCAATAGCGCATCCTGCAATTTGCGCGCCGCATGCGGGTCGTGCCAAGGATGACCCGGGTCCATGAAATGCCAGAAATGGTGGCCGGCGCAGTGGCTTTCGGAATACGTGACACTGAATAAATCCCAAGCTTCCCGCGCGATGAGCTCGCAGACCAAGCGCGTCCTGGTGCGCGCGCCAGAAAGCAGACCTCGCAGCAGGCGACGGTACTCGGACGCTGTTTCGCCATGAATGTCACAGCTCGCAATGGGATGCTCGCCGTAAGTCGAACGAATGTCATCCAGCAGCTCCACCGGGTCGCTCGACGTATCGAACGTGCGCTCGTGCGACCCCCAATCGACCAACTGGATGCCATCGATGCCGCGCGCGGGTACCGCCTGCGCCGGATCGATTACGGCGACGCGCTTGCCCGCACGGCTGGCCTGGGTCCAGAAGTAGAAATCGGCGTCGATTTCGCTCGGCCGCGTCGCCCTGAGCATGGCCTCGCCCGTGTGCAACTGATTGGGGATGCAGAAGTGACCCGTCTTGCTGCTCGAGCGCCCGGTACTGATCTCCGGCCAAAGTGCGCCGGGCAGCGTTTCCATGGGGTTGTCGAGCCGGAACGTTCGGCTGTCGCGGGCGAGTGCGGCGAAATTGGGCAGCTTGCCTTCGGCAGCCCAGCGTTGGACCAATGTCACCTCGCACGCGTCGAAGCCGATCGTGAGTATCCTGGTCGTCATGCCGGGTTCACGTCGTTCGCTTTAGTTCGCGGCGCAGCTGGAGACGCCGCCGACTCGCAATCACGTGCCCTTACACCGTCGCGCCATCCGCGCAAGCGTCCCAGCGCCATCGCCCCGTACACCCTCGCGTCGCTCCAGCGTGCGCGTGCGGCCGCCAGTATTGCGCCGGTCGCAGCCCGGCCAACATGGTAGCCAATTTCGACATGGCCCCGGCGATGCTTGGCCAGCACATATCCCATCGCACGACCATAGCGGCTGCCGCGATCGACGATGTTTTGCGCCAATGGCTGCGGACACCCCGGGTGATGCACGGTGAATCCCGGGTCATACCAGATGCGCGCGCCCGTTGCGATCGCGCGCAGCAAATAGTCGGTCTCTTCGGCGGCGGGCCAAGGCGTGCCCGAACCCACGCCGAGCTGCTCGTCGAACATGCCGACTGCAGCAATGAGCTCGCGGCGCAGAAAAATCGCACTTGACATGCCTTGGGTCCAGACGCGCCTCGCCGTCACCCACTGTTCGCTGCGGGCGAATCGGGCGCGGGGTGCGCTGCCGGCGCCTGCCGCGCCACCGCCGCTCAAGCCTTGCACCTCCGGTCGCGTCGCGAAGAATTGCAGGACCCCTTCCACGATATCCTCGTCATACCAGCAGTCATCATCGGGGAAACCGACGATGCTCCCGCGGACGGATTGCAGGCCGACGTTGCGCGCACGCGATAGCCCTGGCAGCGAGTGCACATGCGTAATCGCCAAACGCGCGGCATAACGCTCGACCAATGCGGTGAGGCATCCGTCGGTGTTCTGATCGACGAGCACGACTTCGAAATCCGGCACGGATTGCGCGGCAAGACTCGCGAGACAACGTGCGAG
>JANXZT010000527.1 GCA_025355395.1 Betaproteobacteria bacterium | reverse complement strand
CTAGGCAGCCCTGATTCCGACGTCCTGCCAGGAGGCGATCACCACCTTGCGCTCGGCCGAGCCGAAAAGATGTCCTGCGTTCATCGCCGTGTATCTCGCGAACTGGGTGAACGTCGCCGTGGGCTTCAGGCGCTTGTCGCGCAGTGTCTCGTACCAGATGCGTCCGGTTTTTTCCCACGCATGGCCGCCAAACTGCATGGCCGCGCGATAAAAGGCGTGATTCGGAATGCCCGAATTGATGTGCACGCCGCCATGATCGGCCGTCGTGTGCACGAAGCCGCTCATGTGCGCCGGTTGCTCGTCACGGCCCAGGACGCGGTCGTCAAATGCCGTGCCGGGCGCTTTCATCGAACGCAATGCGATGCCGCGCACCTTGGCGGTGAAGAGACCGGCGCCAATCAGCCAGTCGGCCTCCGCCGCGTCCTGCTTCAGTGTGTATTGTTTGACCAGTGAACCGAACACATCGGAAATCGACTCGTTGAGCGCGCCGGCCTGCCCGAGATAGACAAGATGCGCCTCGTCGCCGGTCACGCCGTGGGTCAGCTCGTGGCCGATCACGTCGAGCGATATCGTAAACCGATTGAAAAGATCGCCGTCGCCGTCGCCGAAAACCATCTGCTGTCCGTTCCAGAACGCATTGTCGTAGCGCTGTCCGTAGTGAACGGTGGCGTCGAGATGCGAGCCTTGGTCGTCGATCGAATTACGCTCAAAGGCGCCCGCATAGAAGTCGAACGTCGCGCCAAGCCCGTCGTAGGCTTCGTTCACGGCGACATCCCTGCCCGCGGGTCCACCCTCGGGGCGCACCGTCTTGCCTGGCAGCGCGTCGGCGCCGCCGCCGTCGTAAATCGTTCGTTGCTTGGTAATGATGCCGCTGGTGAAGAGCGCCTGGTGGCCGCCGTTTTCCAGGAGTTGATACGTCGCGCGCTCGAGGCGCATCGTCTGGTCGATGGCGAGGGTGCTCAAGGCCGCGGCGCGTTGCTCCTTGTTGCCGTTCAGGGCAATGCGGCGCAAGAGGTGCGGCGGGATGATGGAGCAACAGTAATGCGGGCGGTGTGGGCGAGCGGGCATGAGCCAAGCCTCGAAATGATGTGCGCGAAGGGACCGCCTTTGCCCGCACCGGATCGGACATCGTAAAGGACCAGCACGATGGCTCTCCAAGTTATCATGATATGCGCACCAATGGCAGGCCGCACGTTATTCGATCACGGCCGATTGATTGCCGCCCGCAGCCGAAGGCGCTACGCTTCGGAACGAATATCCGCTTCGACGATGGCGCGCAACTCAGGGGTAACTTCGGGGAGCGCGCCGAACCATTTCCGGAACCCGAAGCCCGCCTGTTGCAGCAGCATGCCAAGGCCATCCACCGTGCGGTGGCCGCGCTTGCGCGCCGAGGCGAGGAGCGGCGTCTCGAGCGGGACATACACGACGTCGTACACCACCGCGCTCGCTTTGAGCGGGCCGAGATCAACGTCAAGCGCGGGCCTGCCGACCATTCCCAGCGACGTGCAGTTCACGAGCAAGTCGGCGTCCTGCAGCAACTCGGGCAGCGCGGCGGGGGTGTGTGCGGAAACACGATTGCCGCACTGCATGGCGAGGTCTTCGGCGCGGGTGGTGGTGCGATTGGCGAGCGCCACGTGTAGCCCGCGGCGGATGAGGGCATAGGTCGCGGCACGCGCGGCGCCGCCCGCACCCACGATCACGGCACGACCAGCGCGCGCATCCCATCCGGGCGCACAGTCGTCGAGATTGGCAATGAAGCCGTGGACGTCCGAATTGCCGCCCATCAGCGCTCCGTCCTGCATCCATACGGTATTGACCGCACCGACAGCCTCGGCAGCTTCATCGCGGTGTCCGACCAGGCGGTGGGCCGCTTCCTTGTGGGGAACGGTAATGTTGCCGCCGACATAGCCGTGCGCCCCGAGATGGGTGATGAATTCCTCGAACGCCGCGGGCCCGAGATCGACGAGGTCATAGGCGCCGGCAATGCCGAGCTCCTTCAACCAGTAACTGTGGATCATCGGGGAACGCGAATGCGCCACGGGATGACCCATGAGACAGGCGCGAGGCATCGAAGCGATCATGCGAAAATCCTTAACGCGGCAGACTGGAGCGGATCGTAGCGAGTACGAAAATGGATGACGCGAGCCCGCACACTACAGCGAGCACCGCGGGTGCGGCAAGATGTTGATTATCGATTACGATAACGCAACGGCGATCCGCTGCATTGGCTTTGCGGATCATGGCGTTGCCGGTTTGACCAACACCCGACCGACTGCGCCGGTGCGCGCGCCTGCCAGCGGTCCCATCGTGAGGAGCTCCATGAGCACGCAAGCTGATCCCCTGGTGACACTCGCAGGCGTTACGACGGCCACGATCACGACTCTCCTGCTCAAGAAAGGGTTGCGCAATGTGTGGATGCGCGGAACGCGGCCACTCAAGCCCGGACAGCCGCGACTCGTCGGCCGGGCCTTCACGTTGCGGTTTGTGCCGGCCCGCGAGGATCTCGCCACGCCGGAATCGTGGTCGTCCCCCAAGTCCACTCGAGCAGCGATCGAAGCCATGCCCGCGGGTTGCATCGCCGTGGTCGACGCGATGGGCGTCACCGGAGCCGGCATTTTTGGCGACATTCTTTGCGCCCGCATGCAGCGGCGCGGGGTAGCAGGCCTTGTGACCGACGGCGTGGTGCGCGACGTTGCCGGTGTTCTTGCGACCGGTCTGCCGGTATGGTGCGACGGGGTGGCGGCACCGCCGTCGGTGGCGGGTCTTACCTTTGTCGGCTGGCAGGAACCGATCGCCTGCGGCGGCGTGGCGGTGTTTCCGGGGGACGTGGTGGTGGTCGATGGCGACGGCGCGGTGCTCATTCCCGCCGCCTTGCTCGAAGAAGTGGCGGCGCTTGCTCCGGAGCAGGAACGGCTGGAAGCGTGGATCATGCAGGAAGTTGAAAAAGGAGTGCCGCTCCCGGGGCTTTATCCACCCGATGCGCAAACGAAGGCGCGCTACGAGTCCAGTCGGGGAGGCAAGCGAGGCGCTGGCCATGGTTGATAGCGCCGCTTCCGATCGGACCCGAACGGGAACCTCGCGCGATTTTATGTTTCATACCTGCCAGGCCCGACACAATCACCAACGAGACGAGGAGGAAAGCACATGAAACGCAATGCGACAGCACGATGGACCGGCGGCTTGAAGGATGGCCGCGGCACGATCTCGACCGACAGCAAGGTGCTTTCGGACACGCAATATTCGTTTTCGACCCGTTTTGAAAATGGCCTTGGCACCAATCCCGAGGAACTCATCGCGGC
>JANXZT010000524.1 GCA_025355395.1 Betaproteobacteria bacterium | reverse complement strand
TCGTTGTTATCCCAAAAATGTTTGTCACACCCACAACCGTCAGAGGAATCATCGCAACATCAAGATTCGTGGATTGATCTTTAAAGGTTGTCAGGGTGCTAAAAGATGTTGGATAGCAAATATACTTATAATCATTTACGGGCATTATATAAGTTCTCGAACCCGTTGTACTTAGAATTTTACTTTGCAGGCCAGCCACCCCAGCAGAATTTAAACCAGAAGCGGCAGAAGATCCATAATAAACTGCCCAATACCAATTTACCGAGAAGGCTGTGCTGATCTGTTGACTTTTTGTGTTCATTCCAGATATGGCCCATGAAACATTTCCAGGTGAATTTCTTGTTTGCCCCACAATTGAAATAACACTTGACCCATTAGCCGGAAGTCCGCTCATCAACCCAGTAATCCCCACGCTGCTAGATTGAATATTTGTTGAATTTGATGCAGTCCAAATAAAAGTTTTATTGCCAGCTGGAATCGAATCGCCCACTTCTAACGGCGAAGATTGAGAAAAATAAAAGTTGGTGAATTGAGGATATTGATAAGGGTATAATAACTGATCCAGGACAGCTGTCACTGATATATTATTAAATGTCGATCCAGTTTCAATCCCACCCACTGCCGATGGTGTTGAATTTATATTTGTATAAAAAACTTCAGATCCGGTACCAGGAGGGCCACTAGCCCCTCTGATTCCTATAGGACCGGTTGCCACTGCGGGCCGTCCCGCCCAGATCCAACCCGCCTTGACCACGGTTCCGGGCGGCACTTGGGCCCGGGCGCCCACGCAGCCGCCCGGCTGCACCGACACGCCGTCGCCCAATTCGGAGGCCATCCCGATCAGCGCCTGATCGCCGATGATCGCCGAACCGATGCGCGCGTTGTGTCCCACCGTGACACCTTTGCCGATAATGAGGTCACCGCGGGCGCGATTGGTGACCAGAATCGAGTTGTCCTGGATGTTGGTGCCGTGGCCGATGACGATTCGCCCATCGCCCGCGGCCACCACGCATCCAAAAAAAACGCCAGCATCGTCATCAATCGTCACGTCCCCCGCGACGACGGCCGTGGGAGCGACGTAGGCGCCGCCAATCGTCGGCGTCGCACCGCGAGCGGTTGCGAGCTCGCGATCCGAAAGTGTCAGCGCCGGCAAATCGGTGCCGAGCACGGGGCCGGTTGCCCTGCCGCGCCGCATGCCAGCCGCCCAGGCCGCGGCTTCGTCGCGCTGTACTGCGCGCACGGCAAGCGCCGGATTTCCGGCGTAAAGAACGCCTCCCGCGAGCTCCTTGCGTGGTGGCACCAGCGCGCCGGCGGCGATGACTGCATGCGCCCCCAACACTGCGCCATCCATGACCACCGCAGCGTCGCCAACAACCACGCCCTCATCGAGGGTGCAGGCATGCACGAGGGCGTACTTGCCCACCGTCACGTCGTTGCCGATGGCCGATGGAATAAGCCCGTCGGCGATATGCACTGTCGCCCGCTCGTCGAAGTACACGTTGTCGCCGACGCGAATGAATTCGCCGTCGCCGCGCAAGGTCGCCAGCGCGCGCATTACCAGCCCCGAGCCCGCATAAGCACGGCCGATCAGCGCGGCAGAATCGGCGATATCGGCGCCGGGGCCGTGGCGGGGTTGAAATTCGAGGTAAGGAAGCAGCATGATTGCCGGCGTCCTGGTTCAGCGGGTTTCAAGTGTGGCACGGGCCGGAACCCATCGAACCGGTTCACTTGACGGGTCGCCGACGTAGCGATGCACTTGGAGCGGACATTCAAAACACCGGGCGCTCCCGATACGTGCCCCATAGCCCCTTCAGCCGCTCGACGATGTCGCCCATGGTGGCCCCCGCCTTCACCAGATCGATGGTCACGGGCATGATGTTCTCGCGCTCGTCCTTCGCGACTTCGATCAGCCGATCCAGCAACTGCGCCAGCTTCGCGTGGTCGCGCTCGCGCCGAACACGTTGAAGTCGCTCGAGCTGCCGCTTCTCGGTCGTCGGGTCGTGCGGATGCAACGCGATGTCCGCTGTCTCCTCCTCGTCCACGAACTTGTTGACGCCGATGACGGGCTTCCTGCCACTCGCCTTCCTGAGCGCCGTTTCATAGGAAAAATCCGCAATGCGGTGCTGAAACCACCCTTCATCGATCAACCGGATGGTGCCGCACGCTCTCCCGCCGGCATGGTTTCGCGGACCGGAAACCAGTAGCGCGAGCCCGATGGCGGCAGATACCCGGGGTCATGCCGCGGCGGAAAAGACCAGCTCTCCATGGCCCCTCAACGCGGTCCGCGTTCAGCGACAATCCGCCGGATCATGGCCACGATGGCATCGGGCGGCGTGTCCTGCAGCAAGAGTTCCCTGACGCCGAGATCTTTGAGGGCGCGAACATCCTCATCGGGAATCACGCCGCCGCCCACCACCAGAATGTCATCTGCCCCGCGATCGCCCAGGAGCTTCACCAGGCGCGGGAACACCGTCATGTGGGCGCCGGATAGGATGCTGATGCCGATCACGTCGACGTCCTCCTGCACCGCGGCATCGACCACTTCCTCGGGCGTGCGGTGAAGGCCGGTGTAGATCACATCCATGCCGGCGTCGCGCAACGTCCGGGCGACGATCTTGACGCCCCGGTCGTGGCCATCCAGGCCGACCTTCGCAATAAGAACCCGAATGGGCGCTGCATTTGGTTCCACGGTCATTCCTCCGTCAGCAACGTCGCGCGCACGGCGGCCTTGAAGAGGCCACGTGACGCTTCTCCGACCTGCTGCATCGAGCATAGCAAGCGCCGTCCCCGAAGGAAACGAGCTTGTGATCACGCCTCACCCGGTCACCTTGGGTCAGTTCAAAAGCGCGCCATCGCCACCCGGAATCGTTTCCGGCTTGAACAGGAGCGGCATGCTGCTGCCCGGCGCGCGATCCGGGTGCACACCGGCGAGCAACCTGATATCGCCGACGCGGCAGTCGCGCATCAGGTCGAAGAGCATGGCGAAGACAGTGGCCACGGACTCGATCGCGTAAACCGGGCAGCGAAAGCCCTCGGCCTCGCGCGGCTCGAAGGGCGACGAGAGCGACAGGCGCAATTCACCGCCGCCGGGCGCATCCTCGCACCGATGCGCACTGATCACCGCGCTGGGCTCGCCCACCGCTGCGCGCAATTTGCGGATCGCGTGGGTGGCAAAAAGCTGCGCGCTCACTTCGCGCTGCGCCGACAAGCCTTGATGGTGTGCCGGCAACGGCGGGGCCGGCGAACGGGGTAGCACGAGTGCGGAAACCCCGGGCGCCGCAATCTGCGCACTGAGCTCGCGCGTGAGCGACGCTCCCCATTCGGAAATGTTGTTGTCGGCCATGACATCGGCGCCGGCTGCCGCCAATGCGCTGCCGACCAAAAACCGCAGGTGCGCACCCTCGCTGGCTTTGATGACTCTGATCGGCGCCGGCGACAAAAACGAAGATGACGCGAGTCGCACCGCAGCGCCCGCGCCATCATTGGCCGGCCACGTGCGCAGCGCATTCCACTGCGCAAGCCGCGCGACGCCAAGGGAGTGCTCCGGAACCAGCGCGTTGCTCAAGGCGAAGGTCTCGTTGCCCGAGAGCGCGCGCCCCGACCGCAGAATTGCTGCCACCGCGTCGGTATCGGCCAGAACCGCGGGCAGCAGAGCATCGCCCCCCGCGGTCACACCCGCGACGACCACCAGCGGGAAGACAAAGACCGTAACCGCAAGACCCGCGCCGCTCGCGCGCGGCAGGTCGCGCCACGCCTGGTCGAGTTGGCGCCACAGCTGCCGAGCAATCGCCGGCGAAGGTGCACCGGTGATCGCCGCATCCAGCGCAGCGGCATTTCCCACGATGGCGTCGCCCAACGACAGGCGCAGCTTGGCGTCGGCGACGGAGGCAACATCGCCGGTCGATGCATCGAGCCCGGCTGCGGCCAGCGCGTACCAGTGCCGTTCCTGCGTCGAGGCCTCGTTCCCGTCACGAAAAATGCGTGGGTCGGGAAAAGCGGGTGCGAAGATCACGGGCTCGGGCACGGCGCGATTTTCTCACGCGAAGGTACAATTGCGCCTTTGCCAAAATAAACAGCACCATGCGCGTTTCGCGTTTTTACCTTTCGACGCTCAAGGAGGCGCCCGCCGAAGCCGAAGTGATGAGCCAGAAGCTCATGCTGCGCGCGGGGCTCATCAAGAAGGTTTCGTCGGGCATCTACACCTGGATGCCGCTTGGCCTCATCACTTTACGCAAGGTCGAGGCCGTGGTACGCGAGGAGATGAATCGCGCCGGTGCGGTCGAGGTGTACATGCCGCACGTGGTGCCGGCGGAGTTGTGGCAGGAAACCGGGCGCTGGGACAAATTCGGACCGCAGCTGCTGAAGATTCGCGACCGCCACGGGCGCGACTTCCTGTTCGGACCCACGCACGAGGAAGTGATCACCGACATCGTGCGCAAGGACATCCGAAGCTATCGCCAGCTGCCGGTAAACCTGTATCAGATCCAGGCCAAGTTTCGCGACGAGATCCGCCCGCGCTTCGGCATCATGCGCGGCCGCGAATTCCTGATGAAGGATGCGTACTCGTTCGATGCCGACCGTGAGTCGCTGATGCGAAGCTATCGGGCGATGTTTGAGGCGTACGAGCGCATCTTCACGCGCCTCGGACTCAAGTTCCGCGCGGTCGATGCCGACACCGGCGCGATCGGCGGATTCGCTTCGCACGAGTTTCAGGTGCTCGCCGACTCCGGCGAGGATG
>JANXZT010000488.1 GCA_025355395.1 Betaproteobacteria bacterium | reverse complement strand
TCGTGCTGGTGACCGGCGCCGGAGGTTCGATCGGCGCGGAGCTTTGCCGGCAGATTGCCCGATTCCGTCCCGGCAAGCTGGTGCTGTTCGATATCTCCGAGGCGGCGCTCTACGAGATCCAGATCACGCTCGCCGACATGTTTCCGCAGTTGCCGCTCGCAACCGTGGTGGGCGATGTGAAGCATGTGGCATTGATCGAAGAGATCCTCGACCGCCAAGCGCCCAACGTCGTCTTTCACGCCGCCGCGTACAAGCACGTGCCACTGATGGAGGACACCAATGCCTGGCAGGCGGTGCGCAACAACACCTACGGCACCTGGGTGCTCGCCCGCGCGGCGGTGGCGGCCAAGGTCGAGAAATTCGTGCTGGTTTCCACCGACAAGGCCGTCAATCCGACCAGCGTGATGGGCGCGTCCAAGCGCTTCGCCGAGATTGTCTGCCAGAGCCTCCAGGGCTCGGGCACGCAGTTCGTCCTGGTTCGATTCGGCAATGTGTTCGGCAGCGCCGGAAGCGTGATTCCCCGCTTTCGGGAGCAGATTGCGCGCGGCGGCCCCGTGACCGTGACCCATCCCGACATCACCCGCTTCTTCATGTCGCTGTCGGAGGCCACGCAGCTTTTGCTCCAGGCTGCGCTACAGGGCAGGGACGGCGAAATCCTGGTGCTAGACATGGGCGAGCCGGTGCGCATCCTTGATCTCGCGCGTGATCTCATCCGGCTCTCGGGTGCTGATCCCGACGGCATCGCGATCGTCTTTACCGGGCTGCGGCCCGGCGAAAAGCTCTTCGAGGAGTTGCTTGCGCCGGAAGAGGCAACGCTGCCTACGCCGCATCCGAAGTTGCGGATCGGAGAAGCGCGTGCGGCCAACCATGATGCGGTCGGACAGATGGTGGCGTGGTGTGAACGCGACCGCATCGCCGATGACGCCGAGGTCCGGGCGCGACTCAAGGCCTGGATTCCCGAGTACGCGCCGCCAGCGGGTGCGCCAGTCAAGCCGTTGACGGAGGCCATCGGACGGGCCGACGCCGCGACCCCGTTGCCACTGCGGGCCCCGCGCAAACGCTGACCGGCGTGCCGCTACGCGCTGGCGACGGCGGGTCGCTCGGTGATTCTCGATTCCACCATCGCCGCGCCGCGCTCTTTGGACCTATCGATGATGGCGGGCTTGGCCGCCGGGCGTCGTCTTCCGGAATTGTGCGATGCGCGTGAGCGCCAATGGCCGCCATCGCAACGAAACTGCTGCCTCTACAGGTCGAAATCGATCCACAAGGGCTGGTGATCGGACCCGAGCGCGTCGGCATCGATCCGGCACGAGCGGATCTGTCCGGCGATAGAAGCCGAGACGAAACAGAAATCGATCCGCTTGCCGGACCTAATCGTTGCGCCATCGTCCTCGCGATGACCACCCGCGACCCACGCATCGACGAAACCGGTGAGCCCATGGAGGCGGCCGAATCGCGCCGTCGGCGCGCCGACGATCCGGTCATACTCGGGCGCGGACCACTCAAAATTGAAATCGCCCATCAGGATGGTTTCGGCCGGCATTGGCGGCATCTCACCTTCGGTCCAGCCGGCGGAGAGGTCCGGATGGCCGCCGCACCATGCGCCACCTTCGGACGGTGCTCGCGCATGGAAATCGAGGAGGGCCTCGACCTGCGGAATCCGCGTCGCCGGGCCGAGATGACTCAAGTGCAACGAGTAGACCCGCACTGCTCCGTTTCGTTCGGTCTGGATCACGGCCTCGAGCGCGCCCTGCTGAATGCTGTGCTGGGTGAGCGTGCCGTATTTCGGCAGCATGTGGTTGCGTGACGAGATGATCGGCAAGCGCGACAGGATCATGGTTCCGAACTGTCGCCGACGGTTGACGAGCCGGCCCCCGGAGGCGCGAAAGCTCGCGTCCATGTCGAGATTGGCGCCATACACCCAATGGTGCTCGGGCAGGTGCGACGCAAGTATCGCAGGCGAGTCGACGCAGCCCGAACGCTGCCAATGTCGGTCGACTTCCTGGAGCGCGATGACGTCGGCGACCTTCACGGCGTCGGCGATGCGCGCGAGGTCGTACCGTCCGTCCTGGCCAAGGCCATACCGAATATTGTAGGTGACTGCCTTCACGCGCTGCTTGAGGCGCAACGGGTGGAGCGCAAGCCAGCCGGCGAAGCGCACATCCAGACATAGGCGACCAGGATAGTCGTCACGCCCAATTCGCGCTGGAGGCGGTGGATCTCGCTTTGCATGGTGAGCCGCAGCCCCGCATCGACGTTCGACAGCGGCTCGTCGAGCAGGAGCAGCGCTTGGCGAACACCCGGGCGGACGCTACGTGTTGTGGCTGGCCGCCGCCTTGGGCGCAGCCGCTTTTCTGGCGGCGGCTCTGCCCTTCACGGTCTTTGTTGCAGGAGCCATCTCGGAGTCT
>JANXZT010000466.1 GCA_025355395.1 Betaproteobacteria bacterium | reverse complement strand
CAGTTGGCTTGCCGCCGGCCATCATCAACGCCGTGCTCGATGCGCTCGCCGATCTTGGCGTGAAAGACATGACGATGCCCGCAACGCCGATGAGGATCTGGCAGGCGATCGAGGATGCGCGGTCAGCGTAATCGAATAGGCTGCCGTACTGGTACTCGTAGTCGTGCAGGTCTACGCCGCCAAGGCGTTTGGTTGGCGCGGTGCGTTCTCGGTGCACACCTGGCTGGACTCCAGTCGAGCCACTTTTCCCTTCGGCGACGACGTCACCACTCTCCATCCTTCGCTCATATAGGAAGCCGGTCGTTCACTAAGGCGGATGCAATCTGTTTGCATCCGTCTACACACAAGCGGTCTAAGTTGAACTGAAAACCACGGGACTTGCTCGACAACTGCACCGCGCGCGATGGCGCGCCAAGCAGTTGTCGTCAGTTCTACTGACTTTCGACAGGCTAGCGTCTGCCGTGCGGCCGTCCTTTCCGCCTTGCAAACACTGCACCCAGCGCCATCAGCATCATCGACAGAAGCGTCATCTGCGCGATCGACAGGGTCGGGATCACGGCGGTTGGCGGCGCGCCGGCTGCGCACGACGATCGATTGATCGACGTGAACTGGTGGCTGGCACTGACGTTCGCGCTGTTCAGCGTTCCGGTCACCGTATTCAAGAGTGGTGCGGTGGCGTTGCAACTGACCACGACGTCGAAGCACATCTGGGCGGCATCGTTGGTGGTCCAGCTGGTTGTGAGGAACGGCGCTGGGTTCGCCGAGAAGGCCGGCGGTACCGGGTTCGGAATACCCGTCAATTCGAGGCTGATCGTCAGCGACCTCGTGTTGGTCGTCACGAACGGCCGATCCATGAGGTCTTCAGCGCACATCAGCGATACGAGGATGTTGTTGCTCTCCCATTCGCGATTGTGGCGGAAAGTGAAACCTGGATACTCGCGCTCGACTACATCGATGCAATAGCCGCCGATGAAGCAGATGTCGGTCACGCCGCAGGCGTGGAGCGCGTCGAGCGTCCGGCCCAGAATGCGCTTGCCGCGGATCTCCGCGAAGCATTTCGGCGCGTTCTCGGTGGTCGGCATGAGGCGGCGTCCGCGTCCGGCGCCGATGATGATTGCACGCATCGATTACATACTCCGTATCAGTAGTGTCCGGTTAAATCAGCCTTGGCGCATGTGAAAGCCAATACTGACGCGGCTTGCAGCCCGATTTTATTTGGTGCCGATTTGAATCTGAATTCCTCATTTTTGAGTAGTTTCCCAGGATTGCGATCCTGGGAGTTGCATCGTGAATGCAGGCAAGACGCTGTTTGCGCAGTTCATGGAGTTCATGCCATGGACAAGTTTTTCACGGATCGTGGACCGCTATGGTGGCGATGCCGGGGTTCGTCGCATGAACTGCGCCGAGCAGTTTCGGATCATGGCGTTTGCGCAATTGACCACGCGCGAGAGCTTGCGCGACATCGAGGTCACGCTGAGCGCCAACGCGAGCAAGCTCTATGCGATGGGCTTGCGCCACAGTGTGCATCGCTCCACCTTGGCCGAGGCCAACGAGGCGCGCGATTGGCGCATGTGGTCCGACGTTGCGGCCGTGCTCATCCGTCGCGCGCGCAAGCTCTACCGCGACGACGATCTGGGGCTGGATTTGACCAATACGGTCTATGCCTTGGATGCCACGACCATCGATCTGTGTTTGAGTCTGTTCGAGTGGGCGCCGTTTCGCAGCACCAAAGCGGCGGTGAAGATGCACACGTTGCTGGATTTGCGCGGTGCCATTCCGACGTTCATTCACATCAGCGACGGCAAGATGCACGATGTCAACGTGCTGGACATTTTGCTCATCGAAGCCGGCGCGTTTTACGTGATGGATCGCGGCTATCTGGACTTCGCTCGCTTGTACCAGATGCATCAGGCCGGCGCCTTCTTCGTGACCCGCGCCAAGCGTGGCATGGATGCCCGCCGCGTGTACTCGGCAGCGACCGAGCGCAGCACCGGCGTGATCTGCGATCAGGCGATCGCGTTGAACGGCTTCTATTCTGCGCAAGCCTATCCGGAACACTTGCGGCGCATTCGCTTTCAGGATCCCGCAACGGGCAAGCAACTGATCTTCCTGACCAACAATACGACGCTGCCGCCGTTGACCATCGCGGCCTTGTACAAGAGCCGTTGGCAAGTGGAATTGTTCTTCAAATGGATCAAGCAGCATTTGCGGATCAAGAAATTCCTGGGCACCAGCGAGAATGCGGTGAAGACGCAGATCTGGTGTGCCGTCGCCACCTACGTGCTGATCGCCATCGTCAAGAAGGAATTGCAACTCGAGGCCTCGCTCTATACCTTGCTACAGATTCTTTCGGTATCCGTTTTCGAGAAGAACGAGCTGGCAAGCGCCTTGCAGCTCAGTTCCGCACTCCCAGAAACACCGCTTGGCGCTAATCAGTTGAACCTATTCAGCTTTTAACCGGACAGTAGTGGGTTGACATCATCTCCAATTCGGTGCCGGCACCGGGGTATTCGGCCATTAGCAAGGCGAGTGGCGCGGCCCAGTGCCTGCCCTTCGCAGTCGGGTCAATGCCTCGCCACGGCTTGCCGGAGTCG
>JANXZT010000465.1 GCA_025355395.1 Betaproteobacteria bacterium | reverse complement strand
GCGAGAACGTGTCGAGCATCGTGCCTCTGGCCCGCCATTTCAAGAGCTCGGGCTACATCGTGCGCTTCATCGAGTACATGGATGTGGGGGGCACGAATGGCTGGCGCATGGACGATGTGGTGCCGGCAGCAGAAATCGTGGGTCTCATCCATGCGCAAATGCCGCTCGAGTCCGCGCAGGCCAACTACACGGGTGAGGTTGCCGAGCGTTGGCGCTATGTCGACGGCGGTGGCGAGATCGGAGTCATCGCCTCTGTCACCCAGGCGTTTTGCCGCGATTGCACGCGCGCCCGCCTTTCCACCGATGGCAAGCTTTTCACCTGCCTTTTTGCCGATGATGGCTACGACTTTCGTGCGCTCCTGCGTGAGGGCCGTACGGACGAGGAAATCGTCCGCGCG
Organism: Betaproteobacteria bacterium; assembly: GCA_025355395.1. GTDB lineage: Bacteria > Pseudomonadota > Gammaproteobacteria > Burkholderiales > Casimicrobiaceae > CAIWHR01. The sequence continues at coordinate 3,087 of JANXZT010000465.1, read as the reverse complement.
GTGGATGCGGTGTGGAGTCATCGTGCCGACCGCTATTCGGAAATCCGCACGGCCAACACCGCACATTCCCGGTCGAGGGTCGAAATGAGTTACATCGGCGGATGAGTCGACGCAGCGCCTGCCCCGTCGCGCCGCCCGCTTCACCATGAACGCTCCGAACGAGCCCTACCGGCCGTTGCTCACACAAGCGGCGCGCCCCTCGACCTTCGCGGTGCAGGCGATCGACGAAAACGGCGCGGTGCGCGAAACGCCGATCGCCGGCGAGCATCCGCTTACACTCTATGTCGACAGCCAGGAAGTCGTCACCCTGATGACCTTGGGGGCGGCGCCCGAAGCGCTGGCCATCGGGTATCTGCGCAATCAGCGTCTGCTGAACTGCCTGGAAGACATCGTCGCCGTCCAGGTCGATTGGGAGGTCGATGCCGTCGCCGTCACCACGCGCAACGGCCTCGAGGATCTCGCGCAACGGATGCAGAAGCGCACGCAGACCACCGGCTGCGGCCAGGGTACGGTGTTCGGGGACCTCATGGCGGAGATCGACTCCATCGTGCTCCCGCAAAACGCTACGCTGCACCGTACAACGCTTTACGCGCTGCTGGAATCGGTGCGTGTGCACGAAACCATTTACAAGCAAGCCGGCGCGGTGCACGGCTGCGCGCTGGCAACCAACGAGGCCGGCCGCTCGCAAATCCTGATGTTCGTCGAAGACGTGGGCCGTCACAATGCGGTGGACGCCATCGCCGGCCAGATGTGGCTCGACCGCATCGACGGCGGCGACAAGGTTTTCTACACCACGGGCCGACTCACCTCCGAAATGGTAATCAAGGCCGCCCAGATGGGTATTCCCTTCCTTGTGTCGCGCTCCGGGTTGACGCAGATGGGCCACTCGATCGCGGAGCAAGTCGGTATCACCATGATCGGGCGCGCGACCAACAAGCATTACCTTCTCTTCACCGGCGCGGAACGTTTTCGCGCGGACGCGTGACGATCGGCGTCACCGGCCTAGTGCTGGCCGGCGGCCAGGGGCGCCGCATGGGCAGCATCGACAAGGGACTGGAGGAGCTTCGCGACGCGCCGATGGTGCGCCACGTGCTCGACCGCTTAGCGCCGCAGGTCGACGACATCCTCATCAACGCCAACCGGAATCTCGAGCGCTATCGTGCCTTCGGATATCCTGTCATCGAGGATGCGGTGGGTGGGTTCGCGGGTCCGCTCGCGGGCCTGCATGCCGGCCTCGGTGTGGCCACCGCGCCCCGAGTCGCCACTGTTCCCTGTGATTCGCCGTTTCTGCCGGACGATCTCGTTCACCGCTTGGGCGTCGCGCTCGACGCTGCCCAAGCCGACCTCGCGGTGGCCCGTACCTTCGACCAGCCGCACCCCGTCTTCTGCCTGGTGGAACGAAGCGTCCACGCGCATCTCGATGCGTTCCTGCGCGGCGGGGGACGCAAGATCGATGCGTGGTATGCCACCCTTCGCGTGATCGAAGTACCGTTCGACGACGTCGCCGATGCGTTTCGCAATATCAATACGCGCGATGAATTGGATGAGGCCAACCGTCAGCGTGGCTAAAAATCCGGCGCACACCTTCCGTCCACCATTTTCATATATTTCCCGTTCATCATGACTTCACCCAAGACTTTGCGCGAGGCGTCCTGTGCCGACGATTACGATCCCGATTCGATGCCTGTGGATAAGGCGCGCTCACTCATCCGCGAGTTCCTGGCGCCGGTGAATGCCACCGAGCGCGTTCACATCCGGCAGGCACTCTCACGCGTGCTCGCCGCCGATGTGGTTTCTCCGCTCGATGTGCCCGGGCATGACAACTCCGCGATGGACGGTTACGCCATCCGTTTCGCCGATCTCAAGCCGACAGGAGAAACCGTGCTCACGCGCGTGGGCGAGTCCTTCGCCGGCAAGCCCGCCACCGTGGCCATCGACGCCGGGCAGTGCCTGCGCATCTTTACCGGCGCCGTCATGCCCCATGGCGCCGATGCGGTCGTGATGCAGGAACGCGCACGCGAAGAAAATGGCCGGGTGTTCATTGCGCCAGGAGCGCTCACCAAGTCCGGTCAAAATCGCCGGTTCGCGGGCGAGGACTTGAAGTCCGGGCAAGTCGTGTTTCGGACGGGTCAACGGGTGCATCCGGCCGAGCTTGGCATGATGGCCTCCCTCGGTATCGGGGAGGTCAGCGTATATCGCCGGCTGCGGGTTGCCTTTTTTTCGACGGGCGACGAGCTGAAGTCGATCGGAACGCCGCTCGCCGCCGGCGATATCTACGACAGCAACCGCTATACGCTGCACGGAATGTTGGCGCGTCTTGATTGCGAAATGCTCGACATGGGCGTCGTACCGGACATTCCCGAGGCGCTGGAGCACGCATTCGCCACCGCTGCCGATGCGGCGGACGTCGTGATCACATCGGGTGGCGTGTCGGTCGGGGAAGCCGATTTCGTGAAACAGCTCCTGGAAAAGCTCGGCGAAGTGCTGTTCTGGAAAATCGCCATGAAGCCCGGCCGGCCGCTCGCGTATGGCCGCATCCATGACGCCCATTTTTTTGGCCTTCCCGGCAATCCGGTTTCGGTAATGGTCACCTTCTATCAGTTCGTGCGCGATGCGCTGCGGGTGCTGCAAGGCGAGCGCGATGTGGGGCCGGTGCCCACTTTCAAGGTGCCGCTGTCGGCCGCCATTCGCAAAGCGCCCGGGCGCACCGAATTCCAGCGCGGAATCCTCGCTTCAGACGGCAGCGGCGGCTGGTCAGTGCGCACCACCGGCGATCAGGGCTCGGGCATTCTTTCCTCGATGTCGCACGCCAATTGCTTCATCGTGCTACCCGCCGATTGTGGCAACTGCAATATCGGCGATCGTGTCGATGTGCAATTGCTGGAGGGTCTGATTTGAATTACCCAATACAAACGTGCCGTATAGCAGTGACAAACCTCAACCGTCGTCCGCCAAAGTGACCGCAATCCTTGCGTCATCCCTGCGAACGTGACCGCGCTCCTCCGTCATCCCTGCGAACGTGACCGCGCTCCTCCGTCATCCGTGCGAACGTGACCGCGCTCCTCCGTCACCCCTGCGAACGTGACC
>JANXZT010000441.1 GCA_025355395.1 Betaproteobacteria bacterium | reverse complement strand
GGTTGCCGCTTCCGGGTCGTCGCGTATCAATGGTCTGGTCGGCACCCGAGGCGCTTGCGCAGGAGTTGTTGGCGCTCGAGCCCGAAGCGCTGACGGCCAAGGTCGCCGTCGCCGGGAGGTGTACCCTCGGCGCGATGACTTGCATTACCCGCGCCGCCGCGTTTCCGCTGTATTCGCTCAAGTTGCCGGCGGTGATCGGCCATCGGCTGGCGTTGATCGGTGACGCGGCACATGGCGTGCACCCATTGGCGGGGCAGGGCGTTAACCTGGGGTTCGGGGATGCCGATGCTCTTGCCGCAGTGTTGCGCGCCCGTGGCGGAATCGCCGATGTCGGCAATCCTTTCCTGCTTTCGCGCTACGCCGACCGGCGCGCCGAGCCCGTGCAAGCAATGCACATGATGACCGACGGCCTTGTTCGGTTGTTCGGTTCCACCGCGCCTTGGGTGCGCACTGCCCGCAATCTTGGGCTCGCGGCCGTCGACCGGCTGCCGCTGGCCAAGCGCCTGTTGGCGCGTCCCGCGCTGCGCTCACTGCCGCCGCGGTTTACCGGAGAATCACGATGACGTTTCGATCCTCGTTCCCACGCCTGCCTCGGCGGTTGTCGATGCTCGCCGCCTGCGCGGCGCTCGCCCTGGCAGCACCCGGGTCCGGACAGCAACCCTCCGTTGGCGGTATGCCCAGCGCGACGGTGGCGCCGGGAGGCGCGGCGTCCGCCGCTCCGATGACGGCAGAGCTCGCAGGCATCAAGAAGATCCTGGAACAAAAATTCCCGGGCGCGGTTGTCAACGGCATTACCAAAAGTCCCTACTTCGGCCTGTACGAGGTGCAGTTCGATGACCAGCTCATCTACACCGACGCGAAGGTCGGTTTCGTCTTCGTGGGTGCGGTTTATGAAGCGAGCTCAAAGCGTAATCTGACCGAAGAACGAATGCGCAAGCTCGCCCGCATTTCGTGGGATAGCCTGCCGCTCGACCTCGCCATGAAAAAGGTGAAAGGCAACGGGCAGCGCAAGCTCGCCATCTTTTCCGATGCCGATTGCCCGTTTTGCGCGCGGCTCGAGAACGAGCTCAAGAACGTTGACAACGTGACGATCTACACGTTCGTCTATCCGATCGACCAATTGCATCCGGATGCGACGAGAAAGTCGCGCGTTCTCTGGTGCGCGCCGGATCGCGTGGCGGCATGGGATGCCTGGTTCGCGACCCAGAAGCTTCCGGACAATAGCGGCGAATGCGAGACGCCGCTGGAAAAGACGCAGGCGCTCGGTAAGAAATTGCGAATCAATGCCACACCGACCATGGTGTTCGCCGACGGCAGCATGATTCCGGGCGCGATTCCGGCGCAGCGCCTCGAAGCCGAGTTGAAGCAGGCGGAAGCGGACGCCGCGAACCCCGGTGCCGAGCGGGGCAAGGCAGCGGCAAAGCCGGCGGCCGACGTCGCCAAGACGACGCCCAGGAAATAAATCCCAATGCCACCTGTCCACATGGTTGGCGTATTCATCGTCTTCCCCGTTGCCGGCAAGCGCTGACCCGGGTGTGATCCGGCACTCGATGTGCGCGCCGCCACCATTGCTCCGGCACCCGGCGCTGGCGTTTGTAGCGCGATGGCTTCCCGGCGCCTCGTTGCAGGCAATGCCCGATCACGCGACGCTCAACCGATGGGGCGCGACGTGTGGACTGGCACTTCGCGACGGGCGCCCGTTGCGCTTCGTGCCGTCGCCTGCGGGGGAACGCTCCGCGATTGCCTACGAGCGCCGCATTGTCGAGCACGCGGAGATCATCACGCGGCAAGATAGCCTCCACGACCTGTTCAATGCGCTTGCGTGGCTGCGTTTTCCGCGCACCAAGGCCCGGTTAAGTGCGCTGCATGTTGGCGATGGGGCCGCCACCGGATGGCACCTCAGCGAGCGCGGCGCGCGGCGGGACGCTGCAACACTCCTCGACGAATCCGGCGCCATCGTTGCCTGCGCCGATCCGGAGCTCGTTGAGCTATGGCAATCTCATGGCTGGCGCCAACTCTTTCATGATCGGCGCGAGGAGGTCGAACGCAACATGCGCATCGCGGTGATTGGCCATGGTCTTGCCGCAAAATTATTCGCACCCTTTCCATCATTGACCGCCAAGGCGCTGGTGCTCGATGTGCTGTCGCCGCCCCCCTCGTGGCCGGAGCGTTCGCTGGAGCAAGCCCTCGATGATGCGGCGGATGCGTGGCTCGACAAGCACGCACAGACAGTGAGTCCGCGATGCTTTTTGCCATTGCCGATTGCGGCGTGGCCGGGGTGGGACGCGCAGGGACGCGGCGCCGAACGCTTCGACGACACCACAGTGTTTCGTCCGCGGCGAGGCTCCCTTGAGTTGAGATCATGACCCAGAAGACAGTGCAGGCGGCCGTTGTCAGCGGTGTTTCCCGTGGCTTGGGCGAAGCGTTGGCGGTGGCGTTACTCGCGCGCGGATTCTTCGTCCTCGGCATCGGCCGGGTGTCCAGCATGAAGCTTTCCGGCAAGCGTTACCGCTTTGCCGAAAGCGATCTTTCCAAGCCGGCCTTGATCGCGGCCACCGTCGCACCCGGGCTGCGTGAGTTGGCCGCCCGCGAGCCCGCCAAGGTGACACTCATCAACAACGCGGCCGTGGCAACGCCGGCGGGTGTGCTCGGCACGCTCGACGCAGCAGCGCTGGAATCGGCCATTGCCGTCAATGTGACTGCGCCGATGGTCCTGACCGACCTTTTTTGCCGCGCGTTTCAAGCCGGCGGCGTTGCCCGGCGGGTGATCAATATCTCGTCGGGAGCGGCGCAATCGGCAATGGCCGGAAGCAGCGCCTATTGCGTGTCCAAGGCGGCGCTGGAGATGCTGACCAAGGCGCTTGTCGCCGACCATCCCGGCGATTCGCTGCAAAGCATCAGCTTGCGTCCCGGGATTTTCGAAACGGGCATGCAGGCGTACCTCCGCAGCCTCAATCCGGCCGAATTTCCAAGCGCACCGTTGTTTCGCAGCTTCAAGGACAACGGATTGCTGAAAGATCCCGCCGACGTGGCGGCGCGCATCGTCGATCGCCTGGTGATGGGTCCTGTCGAGCAGGGGCGCATCTACACCCACACCGATCTTTGATACGACCAGCGACGAATCCGCCCGCCCGTCATGCTTATGGCGATGCCGGCCGCAACCGCATGCGATAGTCGAGGGATGCCCCGGCCTCGCCCGCTTCCCACTGGAGACAGAACTCCCCGTTGAACGGCGCCGGGTATACGCCTGCTGCCTCCCGCGTCTTTTCCCGCACCACCGGCATTATCAGCGCCCTGCCTTCATGATAGTGGATGTTGAAATCGACCGGCGCGGTGCTCGTGAAGCGGTAATCCAGGCGATCGCCCGGCGCGAGCTGCAGGCATTCTTCATGCAATGCATAGGCGCGCAGCGGGTAGGACTCCATGACCTTCGGCGCGTCGATGGGTAGCGGTGCACCGGCACACGCCGTGAGCACGCACGCGACCACCGCCCCGTAACGTACTCGGGTCCCGATCGCGCCCCGACCCGTGATCGGCGTTGGCCGAACTCGCTCACGCACGCGTGCGGCGCAGCCGGCGCCAGTCATCGCGGAGCATTGCGTATCGAACATGGTCACGCCAGCGCCCGGCCACCTTGACATATCGCGGCGAGAATCCTTCGCGGCCGAAGCCTGCCGCTTCGACCAGCGCGATTGACCGCAGGTTGGCAGGCCGCACATTCACCTCCACCCGATGCAGGCCGAAATCGGAGAACGCCGCATCGAGCACCAGCGCGAGCCCCTCCCGCATCAAGCCTCGGCCCTCCATGCCGGCGAAGGCGTAGTAGCCGAGAAAGGCGCTCTGCAGGGCACCATGGATGATCTCGCTCAAGTTGAACGTCCCGGCCAGTGCCTCGCTGTCGCGCTCGTACATCACGAAGCCGGCGTGCCGGGCCGACGCAGGGTCGCGCAGCGGTTCGCGAGCGTAGCGCTTCACATAGGCGGCGAACGCAACGGGGCTGGCCGGCGGGTGCACCCAACCGCCATGCAGCTTGCGGCTTGCCGCAACGGCGGTCAGGAAACGATGCTCGTCGGCCCGCTCGGGCGGGCGCAATGTAACCAATCTGCCGCGCCGAGTGAGGCTGACGGCCGGGCGCTTCGCTTGCGTAGGCATAATGGCGATTTTACCGGTGCGATTCCCACAATGAGCAAATGGGTGCAGGGCAGGGTGGCGGGCACACGCCAGTGGACGCAAAATCTGTACTCGCTGCAGGTCGACGCGCCGGAAGTCACGTTCGAAGCAGGCCAGTTCGCGCGCATTGCGCTGCCGGCGCCCCCAGGCTCGCGCGAAGCGATGTTGGGCAGGCCGTATTCGTTCGTCAACAGCCCGCTGTCGGCCCCGCACGAGTTTTATTTCATCATCGTGCCCGAAGGTCCGCTGTCACCGCGCCTCGCGGCCTTGCAACCCGATGCGCCGGTCTGGATGTTGCCGCGCGCCAATGGGTTTTTCACGGTGGCCGAGTTGCCGCAAACCGACGTGCTCTGGTGCTTGGCGACCGGGACCGGGGTCGGGCCGTTCCTCTCCATCTTGCGCACGCCCGATCCGTGGGCAAGATTCAGCCGTTGCGTGCTGGTGCATGCAGTGCGGCATGCGGAAGAACTTACGTATCAGGAGGCGATCGGCGGGATCGCGGCCGCTCATTCGGGCGCCTTCAGCTATATCCCGTTCGTGAGTCGTGAAAAGCATCCTGGCGCCCTGCCGGGGCGCATACCGGCCGCCATTGCCGATGGCAGCCTTGAATTGCGCGCCGGCGCCGCGCTGACCCCGGACAATGCGCACGCCATGCTCTGCGGCAACCCGGCCATGGTGGACGATACCCAACTGGCGCTGGCGGCGCGCGGCATGCGCCGTCACCGGCGCAAGGAGCCCGGTCACGTGACCGTCGAGACGTATTGGTGAACTGCCTTTACGCTTGATTGTCCCCGGACCTGCGCGCCCGCGCTCGGCGCACCATGTTGTCCACGTCGTCGGTCATGTTGACGGTCGTCAGCAACACTTCGGGATACGCATTGACGAAGACGCGGAACAATTCGTCGGCGAAGGCCTGGCCAATCTCCGAGACGCCCGCGAAGTCGAGCACGACATGACGAAACCATTCGAAGCGGTGCACCAGGCGCTTCGCCTGCGACCGGGACACAAGCTTTTCGCCTTCGAATTGCGCCAGCCGCACCGGTACCACTGTCTTATCGAACGTGAACGCGTCCGGCGCCGCATATTCGTGGAACACCGACATGAGTGTGCGAGGACTGTCGTTCGCGAGTCGCATCACGACGAGCGTCCCGGGCGCGTCCGCTGGACGCTCCATCGGGACCTCGAGGTCGCCGCCATCTTGAACGAAATGCAGCCGGCCCGAACGGATGTCGAAGGCGTCGAACATCCGCGACGAGAAGAAGATGCCCTCGCCCGTGTGATTGGCAGGGTCCGTAGTGACTTTTCCTTTGGCCAGCTCGAGAATGGACTCCCTGGGGTCGTAAAGGTCCATGGCGCGCTGGATCTTCAGGAAGATGCCTTCGCCGTCGTCCGCAACCCATCCATCCGTGTCGAGCGCGTTACGCCTGACGCCTACATGAACCACGGGCGAACCGGCGTGGTCGATGGCGTTGTTCACCATCTCGGTCACGCCGTAGTGCCAGATGTCGCGGACGTTTTCCGGTAGATCACGGACGACGGGAACGAAGACTTCGTTCCAGACAACGTCCTCGCGAAGGCCTTCACGGACGTAGCTCCGCGCAACCTCACGCAGTATCGCGAGGTGGTAGACGCGGGCGCGCGTGTTCCCCGCGGCCTCGATCTGTTGGTCTCGAACGAGCCGCTGCAGATGTCCGTGGGCGGCCTGCCGCGAAAGCCCGAATTCCGTCGCCATGCGGGTTGCGATTCCGCGTTCCCCGGCACGGACAAGCTCTAGCGCGCGTCGTCGAACTGCCGTTTTGTCAACCATAGCCAAAAGGTTTGTAAACCGATGGTTCGGCTATTGTCAATGTTTTTTAGATAATTGTAAAGCACGATAAAGACTTATAAATCAGTAGCGTACGGGTTGCAGTCCGGCCGGACGGGATCAGATCGACCCACGGGTCGGCGATCACCAGACCGTGCGTGATGCGCGAGGCCGGCACGCGGTCGGTCTGCGTCTGATCCCAAAATACAACGATCGAATAAAGCGCTCGCGAAGGGCCGGAAAAAGCCGAGTGGACATGCGCGCCCTCCGGCGTCTACGCTCAGCACCCGGGTCGCCGCGTACTACGCCCGGCGGCTGCTGGAGAAGAGGACAGAATAAGCGCGGGTCAGTCGCTCAGATTCCGGGTGATGATCTCTCGCAGGTCCGGCGAAAGATCCTGACCTCGTCCGATGTCCTCGAGGGTCGAACGCTGCATCGCCCGGCGCGGCTCTGCAAAGCGCCGCCACTGGTTGAACGCTTTGGCGAGCATCGAAGAGAGGTGGGGATTAACGCGATCGAGGCTCATGACCTGATCGGCCACGAACGCATAACCGCTGCCATCGCGGGCATGGAACGAGTGCCAGTTGCGCAGGGCAAACGCCGCCACCAGCGAGCGCACCCGGTTGGGATTGCGCGCGTTGAACTTGGGATGATCGAGCAGCATGCGCACTCGCGCGAGGGTGTCCGCACGCTGTGCGGTGGCCTGCAACGCAAACCATTTGTCGAGCACCAGCGGCTCGTCCCGCCACTTGGCCTCGAAGCGGGCGAACAAAACCTCCCGCTCCTGCGACACGCTGTTGTTGATGGCGGCCAACGCGGCGATGACATCGGTCATGTTGTCGGCGGCATCGAATTGCGCCGCGGCGAGGGCACGCAACGCAGCGTCATCTATTGCGCCGAGATAGCGCAAGCACAAATTGCGCAGGCTGCGGACTCCGATTTGTTCCTGCGTGGGTGCGTAGGCCTGCCGTGGAAGTCGGCTGCTGTACGCACGCTCCAACGCGTGGCGCGCGGTGTGGGCGAATTCGCGGATCACAAATTCGCGTGCGGCCACCAGGACGTCGACATCGACAACCTCCACCAGTCCGGCGAGATACCCAAGGTCCGGTGGCATCAAGGCCAAAGCCACCAGCGCCGGGTCGGCAGCGCTGTCGGCGAGGAGTTGTCCGCCCACCGTGATCAGCGCATGCGGAAGCGCGAGCGTCTCGCACGCCGCGTGGCGCTTCGCCAGCAGCAGAATCGCATTGGCATACGTGCGCTGGGCGGCGTCCCAGCGGTTGACCGCATCGCTGTCATGCGCGGCGAGCAGCGCGAGTTGCGCCTCGGTATACGGAAACTCCAGCCGCACGGGTGCCGAAAAGCCACGCAGCAGCGAGGGTACCGGCGGCTGGTCGATTGACACGAACCTAAACGTTTGAGAGGCCTCGGTGAGGCTCAGTACGCGGGTCGTGGGTGCAGGTGCCGGCGGCGCTTCCTCGCCTTCGAGCAGCAGCGGCACGTCGGCTCCGGCGCGATCGACCAATCCCACCGCCACCGGTATATGGAACGGTGCTTTCTCCGGTTGCCCGGGTGTGGCCGGCGTGTGTTGCGCGAGCTCGAGGGTGTAGGTCCGCGCTGCCGCATCGTAATGCCCGGTCGCCTCCACGATGGGCGTTCCCGCTTGGCTGTACCACCGCCTCAACTGCCCAAGACCCGAGCCGCCCTGGGTGGTGCTTGCATCCTCCATCGCCTGTACAAAATCGTCACAGGTCACGGCCGCACCATCGTGCCGCTCGAAATAAAGATCCATGCCGCGCCCAAACGTGTGCGGACCGAGCAGCGTGTGCTGCATGCGGATCACTTCGGCGCCTTTCTCGTACACGGTCGTCGTGTAGAAGTTGTTGATCTCCATGTACTCGTCGGGACGGACCGGATGCGCCATCGGGCCCGCGTCTTCGGGGAACTGGTGAGCGCGAAGAAAGCTCACCGCACCGATGCGCTCTACGGCGCGCGAGCCGAGATCACTGGAGAACTCCTGGTCGCGAAAAACAGTGAGCCCTTCCTTGAGCGAAAGCTGAAACCAGTCGCGGCAGGTCACGCGATTGCCGGTCCAGTTGTGGAAATATTCGTGACCGATCACCGCTTCGATCGCCTGGAAATCGTCGTCGGTGGCGCTTTCGGCATCCGCGAGCACGAGCTTGCTGTTGAAGACGTTGAGGCCCTTGTTTTCCATCGCGCCCATGTTGAAATCATCGGCGCAGAAGATCATGAACGTGTCGAGGTCGTACTCGCGGCCAAAGCGCTCTTCGTCCCAGCGCATCGCACGCTGGAGTGATGCCATGGCGTGTTGGCAACGGGGCAGGTTGGCCGCGGTGGACCATATCTCGAGCGCAACCTTGCGTCCCGATGCGGTGACGAAGGCGTCTTCCAGCGCCGAAAGGTCGCCGGCAACCACCGCAAAAAGATACGTCGGCTTCGGAAACGGATCGTGCCACATGGCGTAATGCCGCCCACCGGGCAGCGGCCCGGCATCCACGCGGTTGCCGTTGGAAAGCAGGACCGGATAGCGCGCCTGGTCGGCGATCAGCGTGACCGTGTAGCGTGCCAGCACATCCGGCCGATCCGGGAAATAGGCGATCCGGCGAAAGCCCTCGGGCTCGCACTGGGTGCAGAACACCCCCGAGGAGAGATAGAGGCCTTCCAGCGCGGCGTTGCCTTCAGGATCGATCAACGCGATGACGGTGAGGAGGCCCACCTCGGGCGGATCGAACAAGGTAAGGGTCGCGTCGGTGAGTTGGTAGCGCGCCGCGGTGAGACTTTCGCCATCGAGCAAAACCCGCACGTGTTGCGTGCCTTCGCCATCGAGCACGAGCGGCGCGCTGCGTTCGCCACCAACGGCTGCCGGATTGCGGCGGAACGCGACCGCCGCCGTGACCTCGGTCGCGTGCGGGTCGAGTGCAAGCGTCAGATCGACGGTATCGACAAGAAATGCGGGCGGCCGGTAATCGAGCCGCCGTACGGCGTGTGGGGCGCTGTCTCGGGGCAGCATGGCGGACGTTAGCTGCGGATTTCGAGCAACTCGACGTCGAAAACGAGTGTCGCATTGGGAGGAATCACGCCTCCCGCGCCGCGCTCGCCGTATCCCATCTCCGGGGGAATGATGAGCGTTCGCTTGCCGCCCACTTTCATGCCGGCCACACCTTCGTCCCAACCCTTGATGACGCGTCCTGCGCCCACCGTGAACCCGAACGGTTGCCCGCGGTCGAGCGAGCTGTCGAACTTCTTGCCGTGCCCGTCTAGCGCAGTTGCGTCATACAGCCACCCTGTGTAGTGCACCAGAACGGCGTTGCCAGCGCTCACTTCCGCGCCAGTTCCTTGTTTCACCTCGATCTTCTTCAGATCATTCATTTTGGCATTGTTATTGCTGTTGGTTGAGGTCGAAACCCTCGAAGCCGCGGCCTTCGAGGGAGCGGGCTGGTCGGGCTTCGGCGCTTGGCCAGCGGCCGGCATGGCCAGCGTGGCGGCCACCACCGCGCATGAAACGACAGTCGTGATGCGGCGGGAGCGGACGGCGCGCTGGACGCGGGGTTTTGAGGACATGAGACACCTTTCGAGCATGGCAGGGAATCGACGAAGTGAGGCGCCGCGGGCGCCAATAAAGCGCGGTGGGCCGGCCCATCGACCGAAAAGGAATCGGATTGTAACGGAGAGCGCGTGCCTGTCGCACCAGTCCCGTTGGTGTGCCGGCGGCCATGTCGCCGCCGATCCGGGCGCGAGTGAACCAACGCCCCCGAGTCGCCAATATGGCCCTGGCGATGGCCCGACCAACCCATCGAGCGCGGGGATCCCGGTTTGAGCGCACTGAACGTTTTCGGGTTCCTTCTCCCCGTCAAGGACACGACCGATCCGCTGCAAAACCCGCGCCTCGCGGCGTCGTGGCTGGGCGAGCTGCCGCCATTGGATGTCATCGCGCGGCAACAACAGGCCATGCGCGCATTCGAGGGCATGCGCCAGAACGGCAAGCCCGTGGATCTTGCCCGGATCGGGGCCATCAGCTTTCTCGACGGTGCGCTGGGAGCGGATCGCCGGCAACTCACCAAGCAATACGTCGAGAACGTCGATGCCTCGCCCATGCTCGCCAACCGGCTCTTCCAGGCGTTGCAGGATTTGACCCAGGGCTTTCTGTTCGCCTATCAGGTCGCGCTGAAACAGGCGCTAGAGCAGTCCGCCGCGTCGCGCTGGAAGTCCGTCATTCCGATGCTGTTGGCGCGGCTCATCCACTATCACGGCACCGATTCGAAGCTGCGGGTATTCCGCTTCGAGCGATGGATTCCGGCCAAATGGACGGAGCTGCACCGCCTGTACCAGCAGGCCGTTTCGCTGGGGGTCGACCGCGCACCGACATCGCTCATCAACGCCAGCGCGAACGCGGCGCAGTGGACCGTCGAGCAGGAATACGTTTTTGTGCTGCTCATGCACCAGCTCAACACCGGCAACCTGACACCGGCCGAGCTCGATTGGGCGAGCTCGCAGCTGCGCGCCTGGAGCCGGCGCCTGGCGCTCGATGCGATGGCGCGCTCGGCCGACGGTTTTTGTGTCGACCTTGCGGGCAAGACCGGCCTTGTGCGACGCACGGGCAACGAGTCGGGCTCGATGCTGCGCTATCTCGACACCACGCCGCTCTCCGAAGCGCTCGAGCGCGCCATCCACGCGCTGCTCCGCGCCGAAGTGGAGGGCATCGCCACCCCCATCAACGCGCAACGGGTGGCGATCCTCGAGCGACTGCGGCCCTCGCTTGCGCCGAATCTCAATGCCGATCTTCGCCGCGATCCGCGGCAGGCGGTGCAAGTGTCGGCCAAGGTGCGCGTGGGGTTGAGCCGGATTTGTCGCAACCTGGCGGCCGAGGATCCCAACGCCTCGCCGCCCGAAGCCGAAGAGCATATCGAAGTATTCGCGGTGAACGACGGATCGCGCCCCAGGCCCCAGGTGCAGGACGAGCGGGATTCGGTGCTGAGATCGCTTTCCGTTTTCAGCGATCCCATGTGGGAGGTCAGGGATCGCAGCGTGGCGGGGTTGCGCATTGCCGCCGCGGGCGGCCTCGGCCAAAGCCTCACGTTGGGCGCGCTGATTGCGGTCCGGCAGTCGGACCTCGATGATTGGGCGATCGGCGTTGTGCGAAGACTGAACAAGATATCGAAGGAAGAAATCGAAGCCGGCCTGTCGATCATTGCGGGACAGGCCGTGCCGGTCTCCTTGCACGCCCGCCGCGAATCGAGTGGCGGAATGGAGGTAAACGGTCTCGAGGTGTCGACGATCGGTGCGCGATTCGGCGGAATCTATCTGCCGCCGCCTTCACGGCCGGACAAGCCCATAACGGTGAAAACGCTGATCGTGCCTACCTCGGAGTACGTCGCCGGCAGGAAGATCGTTCTGACCACCAGCCGCTCGGCATACACCGTGGCGCTGCGCACCCTCATCGAGCAACGTGCTGAATGGAGTTGGGCCGCGATTCAGATCATTGAAAAGAAGCCGCGCGAATTTTAGGAGCTCCCGTGCTTAACCTTCCTTCGGCCGGAACTTGAGCTTCAGCGCACGCCGGAAGAGATCCGGCGTCTTCGGAAGGGGCAGGGGCGAAGATTTGAGTATGGCCCGCTGCACCGCGTCGTCGTACGCTCGCACCCCGCTCGATTGGGTCAAGGCCGCTTCGATGATCTCTCCGGTGGGCAACTGCACCACCTCGAAGATCGCCTCGGGATTCCCGGCGACCTCCGGCGGCACGATGACATTGCCGCGCACCTTGCGCTGGATGCTCTGGATGTAATCGGCCTCCGCACGCGATGCCTCGGCGCCGGCCCGGGCGCGTGCTTCCGCCTGTGCCTGGGCGCGCAGCTGAGCCTCCGCCGAGACCTGCCGCTCGCGTTCGGCTTGGGCGCGCAACGCCTCGGACTCCCTCGCCTGCCGATCCCGCGCGTCCGCGAGACGCCGCTCCTCCTGTTTTTTCGCCTCCGCTTCGACACGATCGCGCTCGCGTTTATCGAGCTCCTTTTTATCGGCCTCTCGTTTGGCTTGCTCCTTTTTCGCGATTTCCTGTTTCTCGCGGTCGATGCGTCGGCGCTCGTCTTCTTTCCTGGCCTTGAGCGCGATTTCGGCCTCGCGCGGGTCGGGTCGCTCGATCTTAGGCTCCGGTTTCGGTACGGGTGCGGGTTTGGGCTCCGGCTTTGGTTCAGCGGGCGGCGGAACCGGTTTGGGCTCCGGCAGTGGCGGAGTCTCCCGGACGGATGCCTTGATCGGAGGCGCATAGAGCTCGGCCGTGACCGCCTCCGGCTTGGAGTTCTGCCACCGTAACGAAAACACGAGCACACCGATGAAAATGGCGTGCACCGCAATCGCCAGCGCGACCACAGTCCAGCGGCCGGTCACCCGGGCGGTGCGGCGGTGGGGATGCCAAGACATCAGGACAGCCCCTAGCTCGCGGGCTTGACCAGAAGCCCGACCTGCTTGGCGCCGCCCTGCTGAAGCGCATCGAGCACTTCGACGACCTTCTCGTATTGCACGCCCTTGTCGGCTTCGATGACCACTGCTTGCGGCGCGCCACTCCCCTGTTTCGCGCGCACCCGCTCAACCAGCTGAGCGCGTGTCAGCACCTGCTCGCGGCCGGGGCTTTGCTGGTCGCGCAACGAGTAGCTGCCATTTCTCTGGACTCTCACCTGCAACGGTGCGACCGGCACTGCCGGCTTGGTCCCGACAGAAGGCAATTCGATGGCGCCGGGCGTCACGAGCGGCGCAGTCACCATGAAGATGACGAGCAGCACCAGCATCACGTCAATGTAGGGCACGACATTGATCTGGTTGATGGATTTTCGGGGGCGGCGCATGTCAGTTCCAATCGGGTGGAACGCTGGGCGTTTCGTAAACGGTCGGCTGCCGACTTTCGACTGTCATCGTTACGTCTGCCGCTGGAGGATGTTGGAGAACTCCTCGATGAACGACTCGTACCGCACCGCCAACCGATCGACGTCATGGGTGTAGCGGTTATAGGCGACCACCGCCGGAATCGCTGCGAACAGGCCGATGGCCGTGGCGATCAACGCCTCGGCAATGCCCGGCGCCACTTGCGCGAGGGTGGCCTGGCTCACATTGGCGAGGCCGCGGAAGGCATTCATGATGCCCCACACGGTGCCGAACAGGCCGATATAGGGACTGACCGATCCTACCGTCGCAAGGCCCGCGAGATGCGCTTCGAGGGAGTCGATCTCGCGCTGATACGCGGCGCGCATTGCCCGTCGCGCGCTGTCGAGCGTTACCGCCGAGGTGCTGCCCTGCTTGCGATGCTTGGAGTATTCGCGAAAGCCCAGGCTGAAGATCTGCTCGAGGCTCGCGCCGGCACCCGCCTCCCGGGCGCGCTGGTACAGGGCATTCAGGTCGCCGCCTTTCCAGAACTCCTCTTCGAACCGGTCGGTCTCGCGCGTCGTTCGTTTGAGCTGGAAGAGCTTCAGAAAAATCTGCGACCATGACCAGATCGACAGTCCGACGAGCAAGGCCAGGACGGCCTGAACGACGACGGAAGCCTGTGAGACGAGGGTGAGAAAAGACAGGTCGGTATGTACGTTCATGCGTGTTGTTGGAGGCGGGCAAGCAAAGGGCGAGGTATCCGCACGGCACGCCACTGTGCGGGATGAAGGCATGCCATCGTGACCCGGGCGTCGGTCACCGTATTGCCAGCGCGGGTGACGCTCTGATCGAGAATCAAACGCGAGCGACCGAGCTCTTGAACCGTTACGCCAACCTCAAGCCGATCGCCGAGGCGCGCCGGTCGCAAATAGCGGATGTCGACCCGGTGGACCACGAAAGCGACCGCATGTTCCCGTTCCAGCACTGCGATCTCCATGCCAAGCGCCGACAGCCACTCGGTGCGGGCGCGCTCCATGTAGCGCAGGTAGTTGGCGTAATACACGACGCCCGCTGCGTCGGTGTCCTCATAGTAAACGCGAACCGGGAAACAAAAGCCTTGCGTGCCGGTACTGCTCATTCCGGAGCGAAGAGATCGACCGGGCTCCCAAGCTGCGCATTCGCCGCCGGTGGAGTGAGACCGAAATGCCGGTAAGACAACGCGGTCGCGATCCGCCCGCGTGACGTACGCTGCAGGAAGCCCTGCTGGATAAGGAATGGCTCCAGCACATCTTCGATGGTGTCGCGCTCCTCGCCGATCGCGGCCGCGAGATTGTCGACCCCTACCGGTCCGCCGGCGAACTTGTCGAGCACGGTTCGCAACAGCTTGCGATCCATCACGTCGAGGCCGATCGCATCCACGTCGAGCATGACCAGTGCGTCATCGGCGACCGGCCGCGAGATGGCGCCGTCGGCGCGGACCTGGGCGTAATCACGCACCCGACGCAACAGCCGGTTGGCAATGCGCGGTGTGCCGCGCGATCGCCGTGCAATCTCCAGCGCTCCGTCCGGGTCGATCGCGATGTCGAGCAGCCCCGCCGAGCGGGTCACGATGCGGGTCAACTCCTTCGCCGTATAGAACTCGAGCCGGGCGACGATACCGAAGCGGTCACGCAGCGGATTGGTGAGCATTCCGGCACGCGTGGTCGCGCCAATCAGGGTGAACGGCGGGAGATCGAGCTTCACACTGCGCGCGGTGGGACCTTCGCCGATCATGATGTCGATCTGGAAATCCTCGAGGGCGGGATAGAGGATTTCCTCGACGACGGGCGACAGGCGATGGATTTCGTCGATGAACAGCACATCGTTGGGCTCGAGATTGGTGAGAAGCGCGGCCAGGTCACCCGCGCGCTCGAGCACCGGCCCCGACGTCTGGCGCAGATTGACGCCGAGCTCGTGCGCGATGATGTGCGAGAGCGTGGTCTTGCCAAGCCCCGGCGGCCCGAACAGCAGCACATGGTCGAGGGCTTCCTTGCGCTGGCGTGCCGCCTCGATGAAGATCGACAGCTGGCCGCGGATCTTCTCCTGGCCGACGTACTCGTCGAGCATGCGCGGGCGTAGCGCGCGCTCGACGACTTCCTCCTTCACCCCCACCGGGGCTGCACTCACCAGGCGGTTCTGCTGGTCGTTTTCGATCATGTCAGGGAAGGAAATGGCAGCGGTCGAAGAGTTGCCTGCGCTTTAGCTCTTCGCCAAGAGCTTCAGCGCCTGCCGGATGCCATCGCCGACGGCCAAGCCTTCGGGCAATTTCTTCACCACGGCCACCGCTTCACGGTCGCTGTAGCCCAGGGCCAGCAACGCGTTGAGAATGTCCGCGGATGCGGGCGGCGGCCGATGGATTCCTGCTGCCGTCGCGAGATCGGCGCCGAGCTTGTCCTTCAATTCGAGCATCAGGCGCTCGGCGGTTTTTTTTCCGATCCCCGGAATTTTGGTCAGCCGGCCGGTCTCCTGCATGG
The DNA here is from genome assembly GCA_025355395.1 of Betaproteobacteria bacterium. GTDB lineage: Bacteria > Pseudomonadota > Gammaproteobacteria > Burkholderiales > Casimicrobiaceae > CAIWHR01. The sequence goes on along the minus strand of JANXZT010000441.1, from coordinate 12,180 downwards.
TCACCGCCTGCGCCAGCTCGGCGACCGACAATCCCGAAAGAATCGACAGCGCCGTACGCGCTCCGACGCCGGTGATCTTCAGCAGCTGGCGAAACGCCCGGCGCTCGTTGTCGCTGCCGAATCCGAATAAGAGATGCGCATCCTCACGCACCACGAGATGGGTGAAAAGAGCGACCCGCTCACCGGTTCCCGGCAAGTTGTAGAACGTGCTCATCGGCACATCCACCTCATAGGCCACCCCCTGCACGTCGACCAGGACCTGCGGCGGGTTTTTTTCGAGAAGCGTTCCAGTCAGACGGCCGATCATGATGACGGTGATGTAGTTTCGATTATCGCACGCACCTTGTTCAGAGGTTCCCTAAGGCGCTGCGCGTTGCATCACGCCGGGGCGTATCCGCGAAGGGTCTGCAGCAACTCTCGCACGTCGAAGAGCGATGGCAGCACCAGGACATCGCGTTCGAGCAGCGCCGCGGACGGCGCCTGAAGATCGGGCACCATGATCGCGAACATGCCTCCCGCCAATGCGGCGCGCACCCCAGGCTCCGAATCCTCGAGCACGACGCATTGCACCGCCGGTACGCCAAGGCGTGCCGACGCTTCCAGAAAGATGTCCGGCGACGGCTTGCCGCGCGCAACGTCGTCACCGCCTACAAGGGCGTCGAAGCGATTCCGCAATCCGGTGTGGTGCAGTCTTGCTTCGGCGCGGGCGCGCCGGGTGGAGGTGGCGACCGCCTTGGGAATTCGCTGCAGATCGAGCCAGTCGAGAAGCTCCGTGAGGCCGGCCTTCCGCGAGATGCCTTCGCGCGCGACGATCGCGTCATACGTTTTCTGCCAACTCCGCATGAGATCGGCGACCGGATAATCGTGGCCATGATGCTCGCGAATCAGGCGCTCGCAGTCAGGAAAATTGCGGCCGACAAGACGCAGCTTGACCGCCTCATCGAAGACAACACCGATCGCGCCGGCGGCATCGGTCCAGGCGCGCGCGGCCAACGGCTCGGTGTCGAGCATCAGGCCGTCCATGTCGAAAATCATGGCGGCGGGCCTCATCGCGAGGCGGGTGTTGCGGGCGGCCGTTGCGAGCGAAGTGTTGCCGGCGCGCATCAGATGAGACGCCCTGCCCGTACGCGGTAGCCGGATTCGCACAGGCCGCCGAATCCCCGCGCGCCGTGAGCATGGCAGATTGCGCACGCAAGCGCGTCGGCCGCATCGGGCGAGGGTACCCCTGGCAAATGGAGGAGGCGGCGGACCATGTCCTGCACCTGTTCCTTCGCCGCCTTGCCGTGCCCCACCACGGCCTGCTTTACCTGCAACGCGGTGTATTCAGCGACAGGAAGCGCGGCGAGGACGGCGGCGCAGATCGCAGCGCCACGCGCCTGGCCCAGCAGCAGCGTCGATTGTGGATTGACGTTCACGAACACTTTTTCGATGGCCACTTCGGTCGGCTGCTGGCGTGCGATGACAAGACCCAGGTCGCGCAGGATGACGCCCAGCCGTTCCGGCAGCTCGCCTTCGGTGCTCTTGATGCAGCCGCAGGTAAGATAGGTGAGCTTGTTGCCCTGGGCCGCGATCACGCCGAAACCGGTCACGCGCAGCCCGGGGTCGATCCCCAGGATGCGTCGCGCCGGTGCCGGCGTCATCACGATGGTCGCGATGCGCGCTGCATTCGCACGCGGCGAAGTCGACCGCCGATCGCGTTACGTTTCATCGGTGCTTGCCGTGGTGTAGACCTCTTGCACATCATCGAGCGCTTCGATCGCGTCGACGAGCTTCTGCATCTTGAGCGCATCTTCACCGGTCATCATGACTTCAGTCACAGGTTTCATCAAAACCTCGCCGAATTCGGCCTTGAATCCCGCGGCTGCCAGCCGGTCGCGCACCACGACGAAATCGTACGGGCCGGTAACGACCTCGATGCTGTCGTCGTCATTGGTGATCACGTCATCGGCACCGGCATCGAGCGCCGCTTCCATGAGCTGGTCTTGATCGGTTCCGGGCGGAAACAGGATTTGGCCGCAATGCCTGAACAGGAAGGCCACCGATCCATCCGTTCCAAGGTTGCCACCATACTTCGAGAAGGCGTGCCGGATATCGGCAACGGTGCGCGTCCGGTTGTCGGTCATGCAATCGACCATCACTGCCGCGCCGTTGATGCCGTAGCCTTCGTAGCGGATTTCCTCATAGTTGACGCCGTCGAGCTCGCCGGCGCCGCGCTTGGTTGCGCGTTCGATGGTGTCCTTCGGCATGTTGTTCGCCATCGCCTTGTCGATGGCAAGGCGCAAGCGCGGGTTGGCGCCGGCATCACCGCCGGAGAGGCGCGCGGCGACGGTGATTTCCTTGATGAGGCGGGTGAAGATCTTGCCGCGCTTGGCATCGGTCGCGGCCTTGCGGTGCTTGATGTTCGCCCATTTGCTGTGGCCAGCCATGCTCGCTCCGGACGTTCTTCATCGAATGCGAAATTATACCGGGGACCTCACGCGTAAAGTGTCGCAAACATCGCTCACTCCACCCGCAATGGAAACCTGTGCCAATGTTCATGGCAGCAGTCCCCGCTCGCGCAGGAACTTCGCAAGCACCGACAGGCGCACCTCGCCGTCGTTGATTTCGAGCATGCCCTGCTTGATCGTCAATGGGAGCGGCAGCAGCTCTGCCAGTCGATAGCCGACCCACGATGCGTCATCGTAGTGCCGCTCTTCCGGAAAATGTTGTGGACCGACGCGATCGGCGAGAAGCTCGAGAAGGCGCACCAGCGGAGCGTAGGTCGGCGACAGCGGATGCGTGGGCTCTGCCGCGATTGCCTTCACGGTCCCGACAACGAGATCATCCGGCTGGGCGCTGGAGGATTCGACGCGGAACCGGCTGCCGCCTTCCGTGTGCACATGAATGATGCCGAGTTGCGGCATGTCCCAGCGAGCGATCCGCGCCTGCGTGCCGATGGCAGCAAATTCGGGTGGACGGGGCATTTCGCTGGCCGCGCGGTGAGCGACTTCATTGCCCTGGGTGATGAGGCAAACACCGAAGCCTGTGCCATCCCTGAGGCACGCTTTCGCCATCGCGATGTAGCGTTGCTCGAAGATGCGCAACGGCAATGCCCCGCCCGGAAACAACACCGTGCGCAACGGAAAGAGGGGCAGGGTAAACGGCCGCGCTTCCGATCCGCCGCGAGGAAGAGGAGGCATCAGACCGACTGCACGCCGGTCAAGTCACCGTCTGGCGCTCCCCATCGTGGACCGAGGGTATGTGCGACGCCCAGTTGATCCAGAACGCGCGCGACGACGAAATCGACGAGATCCCCGATTCGCTGCGGCCGGCCGTAGAACCCGGGCGCGGGGGGCAGGATCACCACGCCTGCACGGGAGAGTGCGAGCATGTTCTCGAGATGGATGGTCGAAAGGGGGGTCTCGCGCGGCACCAGCACCAGCGGCCGGCGCTCCTTCATCATCACGTCGGCGGCACGCTCGACAAGATTGTCGGCGAGACCGTGCGCGATCGCGCCCAGCGTTCCCATGCTGCAGGGACACACTGCCATCGCATCACCGGGATTGGAGCCCGACGCAACCGGGGCCATCCAGTCCTCCCGTCCATAAACGGTGAGTTGCCCCTCGTGGGCGCCAAAGCGCTCGCTCAGTTGCCGCGTGGCCTCGCGCGGCTGCGTTGGGAGGATTACGTCGCATTCCTGGCGGGCAACGATCTGGGCGGCCGGCGAATACAGGAGCACCACCCGCGTTTGTGCAGCAAGAAGCTGTTCGAGGAGACGCAGCCCGAACGGCATGCCGGAGGCGCCGGTGAAGGCCAGCGTGATCGATTCAGGCATCTGTCACCCTAGCTCCCGGTGGCGGGTCAGCACTTGGTAGCGAGGCGAAAACGCGCGGGCGAGGCGCTCGACAAAATAGACGGAACGATGACGTCCGCCGGTGCAGCCGATCGCGACGGTGAGGTAATTGCGGTTGTCGCGCGCATAATCGGGCAGCCAACCGGCGACAAAGCTGTAGATGTCGGTGTACATCCGCTCGACTTCGGGCACCGCTTCCAGAAAATCCACCACCGCTGCATCAATGCCGGTAAGCGGCGCCAAAGCCGGCTCGTAATGCGGATTGGGGAGGCAGCGAACGTCGAACACCAGGTCGGCGTCGAGCGGCAGGCCGTGCTTGAAGCCGAACGATTCGAACAGCAGCGTGAGGCGGCTTGCATCCACGCTTACAAAATCCTTGATCCAGCGCCTTAGCGCCGCGGCGGGCAGTTCGCTGGTGTCGAAAACAAAGCCGAGAGAGCGCACGTTGATGATGAGGCCACGCTCAAATTCGATGGCCTCGGTCAGCGTGCGAGTATCACTTGAAAACGGATGCCGGCGGCGCGTTTCCGAAAAGCGCTTGACCAACGTGTCGGTCTTGGCGTCGAGATAGAGGAAGCGCACCGTCCAGCCGGCCTCGCGCAGCCGGGCGATGAAGTCGGAGAGCCGCGGCAGACCCGGACCGATCTTGACGTCGATTGCAATCGCGACGCGGTGCCGTCCGGCGTGGGCGAGATAGCCCGCCGTGTCGACGAGCATCGGCAGGGGGAGATTGTTGACGGCGTAGTAGCCTGAATCCTCCAATGCGCCGAGTGCGACGTTCTTGCCCGAGCCGGAGACGCCGCTGATCAGCAGCAGGTCCATGGGCGAGTGCTCAACCTTTCCCGCATGCATGGTTCCTTAACCATTGTCTTCCATCAGCTTTTGCTGCCGCTCGATGAATTCCTTGGTGCTGTCGATTCCGCGCTGGTTGAGGACGAAGTTGCGCACCGCCGCTTCGACCAGCACCGCGAGGTTGCGTCCCGCGGCGACCGGGATGGTCACCTTGCGGATCGGAACATCCAGGATTTCCTGGTAGGTCGCATTCACCTGCAGGCGATCGAGCTCCGAAAAAGCCTCGTGGCTGTGGTCCTCGAGGTGCACGCAAAGGCGCAGGAGCTTGCGCGGGCGCACCGCCGTTTCGCCGAAAATCGTCCGGATGTTGAGGATGCCAATTCCGCGCACCTCGAGAAAATCGCGCAGGACGCTCGGACAGCGGCCTTCGAGCGTGTCCGGGGAAATGCGGTACAACTCGACAATGTCGTCGGCAACAAGCCCGTTCCCGCGGGAGATGAGCTCCAGTGCGAGCTCGCTTTTACCGATCGCGGAGGCGCCGGTGATGAGCACGCCCATTTCCAGCACATCGAGAAAGACTCCGTGCAGGGTCGCGACCTCGGCGAGCTCCCGGGAAAGAAAAATGCGTACCACGTCGACGAGATGCGGTGAGGGCTGTGGCGATGTGAAAAGCGCGATGTGCTGGCTGTTGCACTTTTCCTCGAGATAGGGCGGCGGCGCTTCGCCGTTGGCTACTACGATGGCGACGAGCTCGAGGGTGAACAGGCGATCGATGGCCTGCATCAGCGCGGTGGGGGCGAGTGCTGTGAGGTAGGTGATTTCCGCGGCGCCAAGAATCTGCATCCGGAAGGGGTGGATGAAATTCATGTGGCCGACCTGGCCGATGGTCGGCTTGAGCGCGGCGTCCCCCGTTAACACCTTGTTGCCGCCCTGGCGGCCCGCAAGCCAGGTGAGACCCAGGCGTGTCTGCAGCTCGTCGAAGAGTTTCTGGACGCTTACCTGCCGCAGCATGAAGCCGTCGCCGCTCACGGATTGCACCGGATGAAGTATTCCAGCGGCTTCATTCCTGCCACTGCTGGAAGAGCGCGTGCAATGTTGCCGGATTGTCGGCGGCGGCGAGTTCGTCGCGAAATTGCCGGTCAGAGAACATTTGCGCGAGCTCCGACAGTAGCTGCAGATGCTGCTCGGTCGCGTGCTCGGGAACCAGGAGCACAAACACCTGGCTGACCGGCTTGCCATCGGGGGCGTCGAACGGAATCGGTGCGGCGAGGCGGGCGAAGGCGCCCTGCGCCTTTTGCAAACCCTTGATGCGGCCATGAGGAATGGCGATGCCCTGGCCCAAGCCGGTCGAGCCCAGCTTTTCGCGGTCACTCAAGCTGTCAACCACCGTGCTCCGGGGCAGGCCGCGATTGGCTTCGAACAAAGCGCCGACTGCTTCGAACAGCCGCGTCTTGGTGGGGGCATCGAGTCCGAGCAGCACGTTCGCTGCCGGCAGCAGGTCGGCGATCTGGGTCATCGGAGATTGGCCAGGAGCCTGTCGGAGTTACTTTCGCGCACGCGTTGCTTGGTCGAAAAACGATGGATGCAAGGCGCGAGGGGCAGCGAAGATGGAAGTCTTCGCCAGCCGAGCAACGCCGCAGACGCGTATTTTGACCGCAACCCGAAGGGACGGGCGATTTGGGTGCCGATTTTTACACATCGTCTGTTGCTTGCCGTCGCCATACTCCCGGTATGGCAGCGGGCTCGTGCCTTGAACCGCATTCCAACTCGCCTTAAGTCGCATGCGCGAAATTAACTCCAACAGGCTCCTGGTCCGGCACGGTAGCGTTGCCGGGCCCGGAAAGCAAACCGGCGGCTGATCGGCGGCGCGACCGCGAGCCAGCGACGCTGAAAGTCTGCGCTAAGTGGATGCGGTACCGGGAGTGTCGGAAGGTGCGACGGGCGCTCCTTGCGAGTCGGTGGTCGCCTCGCGCTTGATCGTCGCGCCGTCGTGCCGATGACCGTTGAGCTTTTCCTTGTGCTTTAGCACTTGGCGGTCGAGGCGGTCGGCGAGGCAATCGATGGCGGCGTACATGTCCGGCTCGATCGCCTCGGCATGGATGTCCTTGCCGCTCGCGTGCAGATTGGCTTCGATCTTGTGGCGGAGTTTGTCGACCGACAGCACGACGTTCACCTCGATCACGTGATCGAAGTGCCGCGTCACGCGATCGAGCTTGGCGAGGACGTAATCGCGGATCGCTGGCGTGATGTCGAGGTGGTTGCCGGTGAGGTTGAGATTCATCTAGCGCTCCTCATGGTTGCTGCTAAATTGTGCAAGCACGTGCAGCGCGACGATACCGTCTCGGGGGGCATGCGCTACAACGCCTTGCGCAGGTTGATGGGAGGAATCTGCAAAGCCTCCCGGTATTTGGCGATGGTGCGCCGCGCCACGACAATGCCCTGATCGCCGAGAAGATCGGCGATGCGGCTGTCGGTCAACGGCGTCTTGGCGTTCTCGGCGGCGATCAGTTGCTTGATCAGCGCGCGAATCGCGGTGGCCGAGCACGCGCCGCCGGTATCCGTCGCCACGTGGCTGCCGAAGAAATACTTGAGCTCATAGGTGCCGCGCGGCGTGAGCATGTATTTTTGGGTCGTGACCCGCGAGATCGTGGATTCGTGCAGCCCCAGCATATCCGCGATCTCTCGCAGCACCATCGGCCGCATCGCGACTTCACCGTGCTCGAAAAAGCGGCGCTGCCGCTCGACGATGGCCTGCGCCACCCGCAGGATGGTCTCGAACCGCTGCTGCACATTGCGGATGAGCCACTTCGCTTCCTGCAAGTGCGCGGCGAGTTGCTGGTTCGACGCCTCGCGGTTGCGGGTCAGGATATCGGCATAGATGCGGTTGAGCCGCAGCTTCGGCATCGCGGCCTCGTTGAGCGAGGCCACCCATTGCCCGCGCATCTTGCGCACGACCACGTCCGGAATGACGTAGTTGGCCTCCGCCTTGGCGAAAGACGACCCCGGCCGCGGGTTGAGCCTCATGATCAGCGCCCGCACCGCCCGCACCCCGGCGTCGTCGGCGTGCAGCAATCGCTTCAGTTTCGCGAAGTCACGCGCCGCGAGCAGCGCCAGATGACCTTTAACCACCACCAGCGCTTCCGGTCGCCAGGGCGTTGACTCGGGCAGTCCCTTGAGCTGCAGCGCGAGACACTCGGCCGCGTCGCGGGCGCCCACGCCTGCCGGCTCGAAGCTTTGCAGGTATTTGAGGGCGATCGTGAGCTCTTCGGGCTCGAGGTGCGAATCTTCGCGGAAGAGCTCGGCGATTTCTTCGAGGGATGAGGTGAGATAACCGTCGTCGTCAAGCGCATCGATTAACGCGCCGACCAGGAAGCGATCGCGCGCCGGCACGCTCATCACGGCCAGCTGCGACAATAGGTGGTCGCGCAAGGTGCTGGTGGCGACCTGCTGCGGGTAGAACCCGTCATCGTCCTGGTCCGAGCCGCCGGTGCCCCCGCCCCAGTCCCCATCGCCGGACGAGTAATCCTCGAAATCCGGCCGCTCGGCGTTGTCGTACGCGGCTTCGCGCTCGGGGTGCGCGGCGCGATCGCGCTCTTCGTTGGATTCGGCGCGCGTTTCGACCGGTGCCGCCGGCGTGGCCCCTGCGACATCGAATGGCGCGACCGGCGCTTCCTCCTCGGTGTCGGCCTTTTCTAGGAGCGGATTCTCCTGAAGCATCCGCTCGACCTCGGCATTGAGCTCGACCGTCGACAATTGCAACAGCCGGATCGACTGCTGCAACTGCGGGGTGAGCGTGAGGTGCTGGCTGAGCTTGAGCTGGAGGGTTTGTTTCATGCGTGCGTGCGACCCATCGGTCAGGATACCGCAGAACACCGTTCCCTAGAGCCGGAAATGCTCTCCGAGGTAGACCTTCCTGACAGCTTCATTATAAACAATCTCACCCGGCGCGCCGGACGCGAGCACGCGCCCTTCGTTGATGATGTAGGCGCGGTCGCAGATTCCCAGCGTTTCGCGCACGTTGTGGTCGGTGATGAGTACGCCGATGCCGCGCTCTTTCAGGAAGCCGATGATTTTCTGGATGTCGAGCACCGCGATCGGATCGACACCGGCGAATGGCTCGTCCAGGAGGATGAACCGCGGCCGTGTAGCGAGTGCACGCGCAATCTCCACCCGCCGCCGCTCGCCACCCGAAAGGCTCATCGCCGCGGCATCGGCGAGATGGGCGATCGACAGGTCCTCGAGCAGCGCATCCAGCCGGTTGGCGAGTGCGTCGTCCTCGAGATCCTGCAACTCGAGGATGGCGCGCACGTTCTCCGCGACCGAAAGCTTGCGAAAGATGGACGCTTCCTGCGGCAGGTAGGAAAGGCCAAGGCGCGCGCGCGCATGGATCGGCATGCGCGAGAGGTCGCGGCCGTCGAGCTCGATGCGGCCACCGTCCGCGGCCACGAGCCCCACGATCATGTAGAAGCACGTGGTCTTGCCCGCACCGTTGGGACCGAGCAGGCCTACCACCTCACCGCTGGCAACATCAAGCGAAACATCGTGCACCACCGTGCGCGTCTTGTAGCTTTTTTTCAAGCGCGCCACCGAAAGCTCGCTCACCGGTGTCCACCCTGCGCACGAGCCGGCCCGCCGAGCTTCACCGCGGCACTCACTTCGCGGTGGCAGGCGTCAGTTCGCCGGCCGGCTTGAGGCTCAGGAGCGGCTCGGCTCCCTTGGGTGGAGCGCCTTTGCCGGCGTCGCTCGCACCCTTGCCCGTCGTGGCATCCTTGGGCTGAAATATGCCGCGCACGCGGGCCCCGGGTCCCGCGGCGTCGTTGCCCGGGGTGCTGCTGGCGCGGCCTTCCGCCTTGAAGAAATCGGTCGCCGTGTTGTACGAAATGTAGTTGCTGCGAATCTCGTCGCCGCCGCGGCGCAGCAGCGCGCGGTCATAGAGTTGGAGCAACTCCTTGGCGCCGTCGTACTCGCCCCGTTGCGCAAAGCCTTCGTAATACTCGTCCAGGCCGTCGCGCTTCTGGCGGAATGTGACCGGATTGCCGTAGGCGGTGGCCGACAGCGAGTTGTCGGGATTTTGCTTGAACACGACCTTGTCGGCGTGGATGGTGAGCGTGCCCTGAGTGATGATCACGTTGCCGTTGAGGGTGGCGATCTTGGTCTGGTTGTTGACGTCGCCGTTATCGGCCGAATAGTTGATCGGCTTGGTGCGGTCGGCCTTCTCGGCGTGCACCGGCGCGATGCCGCCGGAAGCCGCCAGCGCCAATGACAGCGCAAGGATGCGGGCAACCCGTGCTCGCGACAGGTGAGGGAGGAAACGATGGATCACTTCGAGGATTCCGGCTGCATGGTGCCGCGCACACCCGATTTCAGCTTGAGCGAGCGTTGCTGGTTGTCCAGGGTCATTCCTACGCCGTGGATTATTCCACGGGATTCTTCGATCGTCACCGGCCGGTCGGTTTCAGCAATGCCCTTGTCCGGATACACGCGCAAGAAATCGGTGGTGAGCTTGACCGGGCCTGAACCACCGGTGGCGCCGGCCGTGGCCGCAGCGGATTCGCGCACGGCCTCGACGTCGCCGCGGAACACGACGGTTTCGCGATCGCCGGACAGGGTTCCGGACTGCGCCTTGACGCTTAGCGTGGGGCGCCCCGGGTCGGTGATCACGAGCGACGGTGCGGTGAAATCGACGCTCTCGTCATCCGGGTGATGCTCTGCGCGCTCCGCGGTAAGCGACTGCTTGACCCGTCCGGTCCGGTCGAAGCTCACGGCGCGGAAACGAGTGATGAAGAGATCGGGATCATGGCGCATCTGGACGTTGCCTGGCGGTTCGGGCGCCTGGACCTGCGCGTCGAGCCAGAAGGTCAGCGCCGCCAGGGCGGCCAGAAGCAACGCCGGCGACCATGCCGTCCAGCGATCGAGCTGTGCCCGGCGGCGATTCATGACGATGCCATCACCTCACGCGTCCGAAATCGCATAACGGGCCACCGCGCCCTGTGCCGCCAGAATCATGTCGCACAACTCACGCACCGCTCCGGCGCCGCCTTCGCGGGTGGTGACGTAATGCGCGGCCGCTTTTACTTCGCGTGGTGCGTGCGGAACGGTGGCACTCAGCCCGCAGCGAACGAGCACCGGAAGATCAGGCAAGTCATCACCGATGTACGCACACGCAGCCGGAGGAACGCCCAACTCGGTGCGCAACGCCTCCCACGGCGCAAGCTTGTCCTGCGCGCCTTGTATGACGCGGGCCACGCCGAGCGCCCGTGCGCGATGGGCCACGGCAGGAGCGGCGCTGCCGGTGATCCACGCGACGACCACGCCGATCTCGGCCAAACGCTTCAGCCCTACGCCATCCAGGACACAAAATGCTTTCATTTCGGTCCCGTCGTGGCCCGTATAAATCTTGCCGTCCGTCAAGACACCATCGACGTCGCAGGTCAGGAATCGGATCAGGCGCCCGCGCGCCGCGAGATCGTCGCTCATCAAACGACCCGCGCCCGAAAAAGGTCGTGCATATGGACGATCCCCACCAAGCGCTTCTCCTCATCGAGGACGATGAGCTGCATGACCTTCGGGGGCGTTTCCATTTTTTCCACGCAATCGATCGCGAGACTTCCGGCCGCGATGGCGCGGGGGGCGATCGTCATCACCTCGCTTAACCTGGCTCCCGCGAGATTGCTGATGCGCCCGACACAGCGGCGCAGATCGCCGTCGGTGAATACACCTGCTACGCGTCCGGAGGCATCGATTACGGCTGTCATCCCCAAGCCCTTCGCACTCATTTCCAGCACGGCATCGGCAACGGTCGCATCAGCGGCGACGGTGGGCAGGCGTGCGCCCGCCGCCATGATGTCCTGCACGCGCGTAAACAGGCGCCGGCCCAGTGCGCCGCCGGGATGGGAGCGCGCAAAATCCTCGACCGAAAATCCGCGCGCGTCGAGGAGCGCCACCGCCAGCGCGTCGCCCAGCGCCAGTGCCGCCGTCGTGCTCGCAGTCGGGGCGAGGCCCAATGGACACGCTTCGACGTCGACCGCGGCATCAAGATGCACGTCGGCCGCCTGCGCCAGCGATGATTGCTCGTTACCCGTGAGTGCGATGAGGCAGGCGCCCTGGCGTTTCAAATGCGGCGTCAGCGACACGAGCTCATCGGTTTCGCCGGAGTTCGAAAGCATCAGCACGATATCGTCGGGCGTGATCATCCCGAGGTCGCCGTGGCTTGCCTCTGCCGGATGAACAAAGAAAGCCGGCGTGCCGGTGGATGCCAGCGTGGCCGCGATCTTCCGCGCGACGTGGCCGGACTTGCCGATGCCCGAGACGACAACGCGTCCGCGGCAAGCCAGCATCAGCGACACTGCGGCCAGGAAAGGTGCGCCGAGCCGAGCCGAAAGCGCGATGATGGCGTTGGCCTCGGTGGCCAGCACCGCGCGCGCGAGCGCCAGGGTGTGAGCGCGATCCTGGTGGGTAGGCGCCGATGCATCGGTCGCAACCGCGGCCGGCGGCACCGCGGGCTCTGCAATGGCCATCATTGCAACGAGTATAACTTGTCCTGATGCCTCCAACCC
>JANXZT010000428.1 GCA_025355395.1 Betaproteobacteria bacterium | reverse complement strand
CCTGGTGGCACAGGACGGCGACAATGTGGCGTTCGCCCCGGCCATCGGCCAAATGGCGCACCGCAAGGGGGTGCTCGTCACCGGCATGCTGATCCAGAAGCGCGACGCCGGATCGCACGTGCCCGACAGCACCCCCTTGCGGTGCGCCATTTGGCCGATGGCCGGGGCGAACGCCACATTGTCGCCGTCCTGTGCCACCAGGAACACCATGTCGGCCTCACGAATGGCACGCCCGATCGCGCTGTCTTCGTCAACGGTCGCCTGCTGCATATCGGTCGACCCGGCAGGAGCAGCGATGGCTTCGACGTGGCCAAGGCCGCGTCCTGCAATCGCCTCTGCGATGCGCCTGCCACCTTCGCCCAGGCCGAAAAGCTTGATCGCGCGCGGCCGCGAATTGGGGTAGCTGACGCGATGCCGCGTGTCGCCGGCGGCGCGCGATTGACTCACTGCCATGGGAACATCGCTCTCACAGTGCTTCGCCCTCTTTGAGCACGCCGGCGGTGCGCAGCGATGCTTCGAGCCACTTGGGACGCACGTTCCTGCCGGCGACGATATCGGCAATACGCGTGCGTTCCTCGGTGACCTTTTGGGCCGCGAGATCCAGCAACGACGCGGCCTTTTCGCGCTCGACCACCACCACCCCGTCCGCATCGCCGACGATGAGGTCACCGGGATTGACTGCCACGCCGCCACACGAGATCGGCCAGTTGATCCGGCCGGGCACGAACTTGGTCGGTCCGTTGGGATTTGATCCCACCGAGTAAATCGGGAAACCCAACGCACGCAACTCCTCGGTGTCGCGGTGCGCCGCATCGAGCACCACACCGGCGATGCCGAGCTTCTTGCAGGCGTTGATCATGATCGAGCCCATCAAGGCACAGGTGCGATCCGCCTTGCCGTCGACCACAAGAATGTCGCCGGGCCTGGCCATGGCCATCGCTGCATGAATCATGAGGTTGTCCCCGGGGCGTACCTCGATCGTGAACGCGGGGCCGGCCATCCGGGCAGAAGGCGACACCGGCGTAATGCGACCATCGAGCGTTCCGCGGCGCCCGGCAACATCCGCCAGGATCGACGCGGCGAACATCGCCGCCTTTTGTACGATGTCGGGCGACACCCGCTCGAACTCGCGGCGGATGTCGGTTAACGGTGGAGTGGACATGCAGTGCCTCGCTGGATGTAAGTGGGGTCAGAGACGATTTCTTTCCACGCCTGTACTGCGGACCCGAATCAGGAATCAAAAAAAATCGTCTCTGACCCTACTTTCACCTGCCGCGCTTTGCAAGCTGCGCGTCAAGACGCGGATAGACTCGCCGGGCATTGCCTTCGAGGATCTTGTAGCGATCTTCGTCGGTCAAGGCCTTGACCTGGTCGATGTAGCGCTTGGTGTCGTCGTAGTGGTGGCCGGTTTCGGGGTCGATGCCTTTCACCGCTCCCAGCATCTCCGAGGCGAAAAGTATGTTGTCGATCGGAATGACCTTGGTGAGAAGCTCGATGCCGGGCAGGTGATAGACGCAGGTATCGAAATACACGTTCTTCAGGAGATGCTCGCCAAGCAGCGGCTTCTTCATCTCCTGCGCGAGGCCGCGATAGCGCCCCCAGTGAAACGGCACGGCCCCACCCCCGTGCGGAATTACGAACTTGAGCGTCGGGAAATCCTTGAACAGATCGCCCTGGATGAGCTGCATGAAGGCGGTGGTGTCGCCATTGATGTAATGCGCGCCCGTGTGATGAAAGTTCGGGTTGCACGACGACGTAACGTGGATCATTGCGGGCACTTCGAGCTCGCATAGTTTTTCGTAGATCGGATACCAGTGCCGATGGGTGAGGGGTGGATCGGTCCAGTACCCGCCCGCTGGATCGGGATTGAGATTCACGCCGATAAAGCCGAGCTCGTTCACCATGCGCTCGAGCTCGGGAACGCAGTTCGCGGGCGACGCGCCCGGATGCTGCGGCAACTGGCCAACGCCGACGAAATTGTCGGGCAACAATACGCAGATGCGATGGATAAGGTCGTTGGAGACCGTTGCCCATTGCATGCTCACCGCCTCGGTGCCGACGTGATGCGCCATGCCAGCAGCGCGCGGTGAAAAAATGGTGACATCACTGCCGCGGTCCTTCTGCATCCTGAGCTGCGGCTCGACACTTTGCAGCAACGCTTCGTCGCTAATGGCAAGAACGGTCGACGTCGGTTTGCGGGCGGGGTCGGCCAGGCCCGCAAGCTGCTTGTCGCGGAAAAGATGAAGCGCTTGCGGCTCGGTGGTGTAATGGCCGTGGATATCGATGATCATGGTGTCGTCGCGCTGGCAAGGAATTCGAGGAGCCGGGTCGAGGCACTTTGCTCCGTCTGGTTATCGACCGGTGCGTCCCAGTACTGCGCTCGGGGCAGGCATTCTTCCAGATATCGCGCGGCCGAAGTCGCGTGCGATGCATCGTGGCCCGGAACGATGAGAGCCGGGATATCGAGGCGAAGCAAATCTTCCGGCTCGGCGCCGGGCGCCGTGTCGCGGTCCAGAAGCGTGCGCACCATGCCGGCCACGACCAGCTTGTACTGATCGATATTCTGTTGCGCATACGACTCGGCAAAAACGCGGTCATGCCGGATCACCGAAGCCCACGGTCCGCCTCGCGGATCCGCGCTGAACGACTTGCCCTCACTTCGCACCAGCGATACCACCGCGTCGAGACCGTGCTGCTGCACATAGGCCAGGTGCTCGGCAAATCGTTGGTGGCCGTTGATGCGGTAGCGGGCGCCGCCCACAGGCCAATAGAGCACCATGCTGAGTGTCGCCGCGGGGTATGCCACACCGAAGGCCATTACCGGGCAGCAACCCATGCAGCCGCCCATGAGATGGGCGCGCTCGAGGCCGAGATGCTCCAGCAGGCCCTTACCCTGCTTCACATAGTGGGCCCACGTTACGCGCTCGACCCGGCCGCCCGACTCGCCGCACTCGCGCCGGTCGAAAACGATGCAGCTGAATTGCTTCGACAAATAGTCGATCGGCTTGATGCGGGCATAAACGCCGAGCGTGGTCCATTTTTCCAGCGTTGCGTCAAACCCACCGGGCGAAAACATCAGCAACGGCGGTCCCGAGCCGACTACCTCGTAGCGCGTTGTGATGCCGTCGATGATTGCCGTCGGCATGCTGATCAGGCGCCGGATACGGGTTTGGGTGTCGCGGCGGGATTCACCGGAATGCCACCCTTGATCTGACGCGCAGCGCGCACGTCCGCGGCATAGGCCGTAATGGCGTCAAGCGTGATCCGAGCGACGTTCGCATAGCTTTCGGTCATCGAATCCAGCGCGCTTGCGGCATATCCGATGGCGGCGTGCGCCATGCGCATGCGCCCATCGAGCCAAGGGCCACCGCCAAGCCCTCCGATCACTGGAATCGCGACGGCGCTCACCACCGCTGGCCCCGCCACCGGCCCCGAATGGGTAAAGTCGATGAGCGCCGCCCCCGCATCTTCGAGACGCTTCGCCTGTTCCACGAGCTTGGTCGCCATCGCTTCCGGTATCTGTGCCCCCGACTTCAACATCATGGCGTATTCGATACCATATTGCAGCGCGGTCTGGGGTGTTATGCCGAACTGCGCGAAGACGGGTATGCCCG
>JANXZT010000423.1 GCA_025355395.1 Betaproteobacteria bacterium | reverse complement strand
GTGCCGGCCGTCGAAGTCATGCTCAACTCGCCGCTGATCTCCGACCTCATCTTCAGGGGCGACGTCTCCGGCATCAAGGAGATCATGAAAAAGTCGCGCGAGCTCGGCATGCAGACTTTCGACCAATCGCTGTTCGATCTCTACGAGGCCGGCCTCATCAGCTACGAGGATGCCCTGCGCAACGCCGACTCGCTCAATGACCTGCGCCTGGAGATCAAGCTGCACGGCAAGGAATCGAAGAACCGCAACGTATTTTCCGGCATTGGCAATCTGGACATGATGCCGGATGCCCCCACGCCGACCAATCACTTCTGACCCTCGGGTTGGCTCGTGCCGTGGCGCAACGCGCGCACCGCGTGTTGCCTCGCGCATGAGGTGGCGCTGTGCTACCCTAGCCTCCCTCTGTTGCACGCCGCGCCGCGCGAAAAGCCGCGCACATCCATGGCTGGCCTCGACGCCAATACGCCCCACCCGACCGCGATCACCTTGCATCAGCAGTCGCGCGTGCTCGAGCTTACCTTCAGCGACGGCTTGACCTTCCGGCTGCCTTACGAGTTCCTGCGCGTGTATTCGCCCTCCGCCGAGGTGCGCGGCCACGGCCCCGGGCAGGAAACGCTGCAGCCGGGCAAGCGCGACGTGACGATCAGCGAGGTGGAGTCCGTCGGCCATTACGCAATCCAGCCGACGTTTTCCGACGGCCACTCATCGGGCATTTACGCGTGGGATTATCTCCACGATCTCGGTCTGCGCCAGGACGAGTTGTGGGACCGTTACCTGCAGCGGCTTGCTGCGGCCGGTGCGAGCCGGGAGGCGGTAGCGGGCGCCATTGCCGCACCCCGGTCCGCGTGCTCGAAATGATTGCACGGCAATCGGCAGCGGCCTCAGGCGTTGTTCGGCGGGGTGCATGACGTGAGCGATTCCACGCATTTCGGTTTCGAGGAAGTGTCCGCCGAAGAAAAGCGGCGGCGCGTGCGCGGGGTGTTCGATTCGGTTGCCGGCAAGTACGACCTCATGAACGATCTCATGTCGGCGGGCTTGCATCGGCTGTGGAAGCGCTTCACCGTCGCGGCCACGGGGGTGCGGCCGGGCATGCGTGTTCTCGATCTTGCCGGCGGCACCGGTGACATGGCGCGTCTTTTTGCCGAGCGCGTCGGACCATCGGGTGTGACCGTTCTCACCGATATCAACGGCTCGATGCTCGTGGCGGGGCGCGACAAGCTGCTCGATGGCGGCATCGCATTGCCGGCGGTGCAATGCGATGCCGAGCGGCTCCCGTTTCCGGATCGGCAGTTCGATTGCGTCAGCATTGCCTTCGGCTTGCGCAACGTGACGCACAAGGAGCTCGCCTTGTCTGAGATGCGCCGGGTGCTGAAACCCGGCGGCGTGGCCGCCGTGCTCGAGTTTTCGCGGGTATGGGCGCCGCTCGCACCCGCGTATGATTGGTACAGCTTCAATGTCCTGCCGCGTCTTGGCAAGCTCGTCGCCGGGGACGACGCGAGCTACCGGTATCTTGCGGAATCGATCCGCATGCATCCGGATCAGGCAACGCTCAAGGCAATGATGGAACAAGCAGGGTTTGGAAAGGTCGAAGTGAACAATCTGGCCGCTGGAGTCGTTGCGCTCCACCTCGGCCGCGTGTATTAACGTACTGACGCCAAAAGCAACCGGCGCAACCGGCGAATTGAGGAGACATCACGTGCCACGCAAACAATTGATCCCTGTTCTTGCAGTGCTGATCGCGGTGATCGCAGCTACCGGCGCGGCCGAAGCGGCCCGGATGGGTGGCGGGCGCAACATGGGTATTCAGCGGCAGAGCATTGCGCCGCCGGCCGCACGCGCCCCGGCACCTGGCGCTGCGGCGCAACCGGTGATGCCTGCGCAACCCGGCGCGGTGGCTCCGCGCGCGGCGGCTCCGGCGGCCGTTCCCGCGACCCCGGCGCCACGCACTGGCATGTCGCGCTTCCTGGGCCCGATTGCCGGCATTGCGGCCGGGCTTGGCCTTGCCGCGCTTCTTTCGCATTTCGGGTTGCCGGAAGGATTCGGAAGTTTCCTGCTGCTCGCCCTTCTTGCGGTGGCGGTGGTGTTCATTGTCCGGGCGTTTCTGGCGCGTCGTTCGCAGGGCGCGATGCAGTACGCGGGGGTGCCCGCGGCCGGTCCGCGCGACGCGCCCATTGCCGCGCGCAGCGAATCCGCCTGGGGCGGACCGGAGCGCGTGGAGCCGGTGCTTGGCAGCAAAGACATCGCAGCCCCGGGGACCGCGCGGGCGTTGCCGCCGGGTTTCGACCGCGAGGCGTTTTTGCGTCAGGCTCGCATGCAGTTCAACCAACTCCAACGCGCCTGGGATACCGCTGACCGCGCGGCCCTGGCCGACGTGATGACGCCCGGGATGTTCGATGAAGTGAGTCGCGATCTCGTCGCGCGCAACACCCACACGCCCACGGAGGTCGTGCGTCTGGATGCAGAAGTGCTCGAGGTGGCCACCGAGGGCAAGGAGCATTGGGCGAGCGTGCAGTTCACCGGTTTGTTGCGCGAAGATGGCGCCGCGACACCCAAGCCCTTCGACGAGACTTGGAACTTGAGCAAGCCGGTCGACGGTTCGTCAGGGTGGCTGCTCGCGGGCATCCAGCAGAACGATCTCGCCACGGCAACGTGATCGTTGTTGCCGCGGAGGCTTAGCGCCCCTGGCGTCATTCGAGCGACGCCAGGATTGCCTCGTCGCGGCAACGCCTCGCGGGAACGGCGGGTGTCTTGCTGTCGCTGTCACTCATTTCGGTAGTCCTTAACAGCGATTCCGATGAACGCCTCGACCACGCTCGCCAACCGGATGCTCGAGCGCGAGAGCTGGGCGCGCGAACGCCTCGCGGTTCACGGCGGACGCAGCTTTGCGATCATTTCCGGCCCCCTCGTTGCCGCCATGTGCATCGATCCCTCCGGGTTGCTCGCCTCGTACGCTTTGGCCGAGGGCGCACCCGACCTTCGGCTCTCGATTTCACCGTGGGCTGTTCCCGGATTCCTGTCCGACCCGACGCGCTGGGATAGCGCGATCACTGCGGAAGGTGACCCGGCGCTCGCCGCAACGCTGCGCGAGTTGGCGCAGACGACGCCGTTCTGGGTCGAACAGCTTTTCAGCCAATGGCTCGGGCCCATCGCCGGGCAACGACTGGCAGGCGCCGGCCGCCACGCCCTCGCGTTCCCGGGTCACGCGGCGCGGCGCATTGCCGAAAGCATCGCAAGTTATGGGCGCGACCAAGCCGGCCTCTTTGCGAGCTACGAAGAAGCGCGCCTCTTTGCCGAGCAAGCTGCGACTCTCGATCGGCGCGCGGAAGTCCTGGCCGCCCGCCTCGACACGCTTACCAAAGAGGCCCAAGCTTCCACGCGGCGACTGACTCATGGCGGGATCGCCGCCGCGCCATAAGGCCAAGGACGCAAGCGGCTGCCGGGCGAGCTGACTGCAGGAAAGGGCGGCAACGCCGATCCCTTACAATCGCAGGAATGCGCGTCACCCGTCTTGCCCGCATCCTGTTCGTGGCCCTGCGCTATGGACTCGATGAATACCTCCTCGGGCATGAGCGCTTTACCGCGATCGTGCCGCCCGCCCGCTTTTTTCGGTTCGGCCGCGACTTCACCACGCCACGTGCAGTCCGGCTGTGGCTCGCCCTTGAAGCACTCGGCCCGATCTTCGTTAAATTCGGCCAGATGCTCTCTACCCGGCGCGATCTGTTGCCGCTGGATCTGGCCGATGAGCTCGCGCGGCTTCAGGATCGCGTGCCGCCTTTCGCCTCGGACACGGTAGTCGCCATCCTGGAGCGCAATTACCAGAAGCCGGTCGACACCGTCTTTCGGGCCTTCGATCGCACGCCGATCGCCAGCGCCTCGGTGGCCCAGGTGCATTTCGCCGAGTTGCCGAACGGGACGCGGGTCGCGATCAAGGTGCTGCGCCCGGGCATCGAGCGCGTGATCGGCAACGATCTGTCGCTCATGCACACGGCCGCGCTCATCCTGGAAAAGCTATGGTCTGACGGCAAGCGCTTGCGGCCGCGCGAGGTGGTGCGCGAATTCGAGCGCTCCTTGCGCAACGAGCTCGATCTTTCCCGCGAAGCCGCCAATTGCTCGCAGCTCCGGCACAACTTCATCAACTCGCCACTGCTGCAGATTCCGGATGTCTACTGGGAGTGGTGCACCCCGGAAGTCATGGTCATGGAACGGATGTCCGGCATCCCGATTGCGCAGCTCGATCGCCTGCGCGAGGCCGGCATCGACCTGAAGCGCCTCGCGCGCGCCGGCGTCGAGCTTTTTTTCACGCAAGTGTTCCGCGACGCGTTCTTTCATGCCGATATGCATCCCGGCAACATCTTCGTCGCGGTGGATCCGCCGAACCACGGCAAATATGTCGCGCTGGATTTTGGCATCGTGGGCACGCTCTCCTCGCGCGACCAGAGCTATCTCGCGCAGAATTTTCTGGCATTTTTTCGGCGGGATTACCACCGCGTGGCCACCGCGCACGTGGAATCGGGGTGGGTGCCTGCGGACACGCGCATCGACGAGCTCGAGGCGGAAATCCGGGCGGTGTGCGAACCGATTTTCGACCAGCCCCTCAAGTACATTTCGCTGGGCAAGTTGTTGATGCAGCTTTTTCGCGCATCGCGCCGCTTCAATGTCGAGATCCAGCCGCAGCTCGTATTGCTGCAAAAGACGCTCATCAACATCGAAGGACTCGGCCGGCACCTCGATCCCGATCTCGATTTGTGGGTGACGGCCAAGCCGTTCCTCGAGCGATGGATGCGCGACCAGATGGGCTGGAGGGGATTGCAGCGGCGTTTCTTGGCCGAGGCGCCGTATCTCGTAAGCGCCCTGCCGGAATTGCCGCGCCTCATCCACCAGCGGTTGCTCGAGGCTCCGGGCAAACTGGAAGCACATGAGCGTGAGCTTGCGCGCGCGCAACGCCAGCGCAACTGGCTGCTTGGCGCGATCGCGGTGCTGCTGGCCGGGATACTTGCGCTGCTTGCTCTGCAGACCCGGTAGGGGCTGGACCGTCCTACGCTGCCGGTCCTAC
Organism: Betaproteobacteria bacterium; assembly: GCA_025355395.1. Lineage (GTDB taxonomy): Bacteria > Pseudomonadota > Gammaproteobacteria > Burkholderiales > Casimicrobiaceae > CAIWHR01. The sequence continues at coordinate 3,918 of JANXZT010000423.1, read as the reverse complement.
GCTGCCGGTCCTACGCTGCTTTATGGCCGGCGGCCTGCTTGGCCGCGTTGGCAAGCGCGGCGTCGTGCCGCTGGGCGCCCATGCCCGCGAGCGGCGCGCGGCGCAGGAACTGATTGTTCTCACCCAGGATGAAGCGCAGGAGATCCTCGAGTGCGGGCTCATCCAGCGCATCGCCGGCGAAGTCGAGGATGACCGACTCGAACCGGTCGATGTTGCGCAACGTCACCTCGATCCGCTGCCGGCCATAGTCGGGCACGAGGCGCACGCAGCCCGTGATGGCCGGCGTCACAGTGAATACGCCGTGGCGCACCACCCGCGCCTCGTCCTGCTCGGCGGTGTAGCGAAACTGCAACTGCGCGGCGCGCAGGCGCTCCTCGACGCTCGTTGCCACTCCGGGTTGCACCCTGACGATCACGGGGTTATCGGTGGTGAGGCGATAGAACATCTCGACGTGCTGCAGCAGCTCCATTCCGGCCACGGCGCGACGGCGATAGGACGTGAATCCGCGCTCGTACCGTGGCGACTTGATCGTCAGCACCCCGGGCAGGGAGAAGGAATGCTCCACGCGCGGCTGGATCACTTCAAGGTGGTGCATGGCTTCTTCGAGCCACCGAAAAGCCTTCCATAACTCGCGATCCATCTCCCGCATGGCATCCTCGGCCGGGAGGTGCGCACTGCCGTCCTTGGCGCGCAAGGCGTCGGATTGAGTACGCAACTGGTCAAGGAGGCCTGAGGGATACGATGGAATAGGCATTGGTCAACTTTACTATGGGTTGGGCCGAAACGCATCCTTGATCACTACAGAATTCATGCCAAACGCTTGCATGCTGCCGGGCCATTGCAACCGGCGCCGCGCGCTGGTGATCCCGCGCATGCAATTTTTGCAATCGGCAGTGCTCGCGCGCGGCCGTGAGCGGCCCTGTCGAATTCCGCTACAATCGCACCGCACCAATTTTCCCCCGACGAGGGTTTGCCGCTGATGGCGCTTCTCGAAGTCAGGAACGTCACCCGCCGGTTCGGCGATTTCGTCGCGGTCGACGACCTTAGTTTTAACGTCGAGGCGGGCGAATTCTTTACCCTCCTGGGTCCCTCGGGGTGCGGCAAGACCACTTTGCTCCGGATGATCGCCGGCTTTGACTTGCCGGATGCCGGCGCGATCCTGCTCGACGGGGTGGACCTTGCCCAGCGCCCACCGGAAGCGCGCCCGGTGCGCACCGTTTTCCAAAGCTATGCGCTGTTCCCGCACATGAGCGTCGAGGGCAACGTCGCGTTTCCCCTGCAAATGGCGCGCACGCGAGCGCGCGATATCGCCGCCAATGTCGCCGCTGCGCTCGCGAAAGTCCGGCTCACCGGCTTCGGGCGGCGCTACCCGCACGAGCTTTCGGGCGGACAGAAACAGCGCGTCGCGATTGCCCGGGCGCTCGTGACCCATCCGGCAGTGCTCCTGCTCGATGAGCCGCTCGCAGCACTCGACGCGAAGCTGCGCGAAGAGATGCAGATCGAGCTCATCCACCTGCAGAAGGACGTGGGCATCACATTCATTTATGTCACGCATGACCAGACGGAGGCGCTCACGCTGTCGCAGCGCATCGCCGTGATGAACCAGGGCCACATCGAACAACTGGACGAGCCATCCAGGATTTACAGTGCGCCGAAAACCCGCTTTGTGGCCGACTTCATCGGTACCTGCAACCTGCTCGAAGGAAGCGCCGTGGCCAGCACGGAAGGGTTCCTCGTGCTCGACATCCCTGATCTCGGGCAGGTGCGCGCCGCCGCGTCGGGATCCTTTCCGGCCGGGACCGCGGGGGCGATTGCACTGCGCCCGGAAAAGATTCGGCTGGGCACAAGCCTCCCACCGGCGCCGGAGGAGAACCGCTTCGGCGGTACCGTCAGCGATCTGCTGTACATGGGGGACGTAACGGTCTACGTCCTCACCACCCCGCGGGGACGCAAGATCGAGGCCCTCCTTGCCAACTCGGCCGCCGGCCGAACCAAGTTCTTCGAGGTTGGCGATGCGGTCGAGCTCGCCTGGCCGATCGATGCCGGACACGTCATTGCGTGAGCGATCAAGCGAATTTGAGCAGCTTCGCTCACCGGCAAGGAAGCAGCAATGAGCGGCCGAAAGGCCACGGAATCAAATCCTTGAATGATGCCAGGCTGCTCTGCCCATCGTGATCAATCATGGCCAGAACTGCTCAATCGCACGCGATAATTCACAGCCAGATCTCCCCGGGTATTGCGCACGCACCTTCGCGCTTATGCCTGTCGGATATACGTTGCAACGTGCCATGCAAGTTTCGGGCTTTACAGATATTTGCCGGCTCACCCCGCTGCAACGCCTCGTATCCGCTTCCTGTTCCCCGGATCAAGTCCAGGGCGGGCTGCGGCCAACGCTTTGCCTTCAGCTTCCTTGAGATTCGCAGTCGCCCGCGACACCCTTGCCGTTCGGCTAACTCTTCCCCTTGCCGGGTGAGTAGAGGACTTCCACCTCCAAGTACGTGCGCCCTGCCGGGCGCACAAGCAGAAAGCCCCGCCGCAGCGGGGCCATCAAAGCGCGAGGTTCGTCAATGAACTCGACGACTCAATGCCAATCCCGCGAGCCCCAGTCCCAGAAGCATCAACGTGCCAGGTTCCGGAACCTGGGCCGGGGCGGCAAAGAACTGAAAGTCTGAAGCGCCATTATTCGTGCTGCCGGTGCTCCCGCCAGTCACCTTCCACTCGACGTATCGAGCCGTGAACGGCGTCGACACGGTCGCCGTCGAAATGCTGGAACCGCTGGAGTAGAGGGCGGTGCCGACAGGGCTGCTGAAGTCCGAGCTGGTGCTGAAGAGAAGTTTGAAGGACGTCACATTACCACTGCATTCCGTGCCATGGTAAACGATCGAATCAAAGGAAATCGCTGCTTGGAAGTCGAACGCAATGAACGTGTTGTTGCCGCCGGATTCGGTGCAATAGACGGTGCTCGTGCCGGCAGCGTCGATCGCATGAGCAACTATGTAAATGGGATACAGGGGATTCAAGGTCATGGGATCCGAGAGGGTTCCCGGGAAGCTCGGATAATTATCGATGATGTTCACCGTCGAATTGGCGATCAACGTCGGCGTTGCATAGAGTTCGCCGGGGACCCACGCCACAGCGGTTAGCACGGCCAAGAACAGTCCACGCTGATAGGTCGTCATGATATCGCCTCCACGGGCGGAGTCACATTGATTAATTGTTGCCGCACGTTTGGCACGCACGTAGCGCGCCAAGTGTTTTATGTTGTTGTACAACAATTACTTAGAATTACGAACGCACCCCCGGCGCGGCGCGGCGCGGCTCACGCGATGTGTAAACAAAGCCGACAGCGATATTTGCGATTTCCTGATGCGGAAGGGAGCGTAATGACCACTGCCAAGAGCATGATCCGCGGCATGATCTTTCTCCTGCGGATCACGCTCGGCGGCGCGCGCCTCGATCTGCGCCTTGGCCTGGCGGATCGCAGCCAGGCGGTCTTCGCGCCGCGCCAATTCTTCTGGAATGCTCAAACCCTCGGGCAGCGGCTCGATCTCTTTGAGAAAGCGCTTACGGAAAGCGCACAGCGAATCGTGGTCGGGTTGCTCGTTCGCGGCGATATAGCGAAAAGCAATCGACTCATAGGTCGCCGCCTCGATGCGCCGGCTCGAATAAACGCCCGTGGCGTAGCCGTAGATGAGCAAGCCGAGCATCACCGTCGGGTAATACGCAGCCGAGACAGCGCCGCGGTACTGCCGGGTCAGCGCCGACAGATCGAGTTGATCGACGATATCGACCACGAAGCGCGCCAGGTGATCCTTGGGCAGCCAGTCCTCCACCGAGGGTGGCAGCAGGTACGCCGCATCTCGATTCACCGTCACAAATCGCGTCATTCGGTCGCCTCGCCTAGGTGTCCTATGCCCC
>JANXZT010000395.1 GCA_025355395.1 Betaproteobacteria bacterium | reverse complement strand
CTGGAGGGTTACCTTCTCACCGGGCGCCACGGGCTCTTCAACTGCTACGAGGCGTTCATCCACCTCGTCGATTCGATGTTCAACCAGCACGCCAAGTGGCTGAAGGTCTCGCGCCGGATTCCCTGGCGGCGGCCCATCGCCTCGCTGACCTATCTGCTGACCTCCCACGTGTGGCGGCAGGATAACAACGGCTTCAGCCATCAGGATCCCGGCTTCATCGACCACGTGGTGAACAAGAAGGCCGATGTCATCCGCGTTTATCTGCCACCGGATGCCAACACGTTGCTATCGGTGGTCGATCATTGCTTACGCAGCCGCCACTACGTCAATGTCATCGTCGCCGGCAAGCAGCCGGAACTGCAATGGCTGGACATGGATGCCGCCGTCAAGCACTGCACCGCCGGGCTGGGCATCTGGGAATGGGCCAGTAACGACGAGGGCAGCGAGCCGGATGTGGTGATGGCCTGCGCCGGCGATGTGCCGACCCTGGAGACGCTGGCCGCGGTGGAGATGCTGCGGCAGCATTTCCCGGAGCTCAAGATCCGCGTCATCAACGTGGTGGACTTGATGGCGCTGCAACCGCAGAATGAGCATCCCCACGGCCTGAGCGACAAGGATTTCGATGTCTTGTTCACCAAGGACAAACCCATCGTCTTTGCCTACCACGGGTATCCCTCGCTCATTCACAAACTGACCTATCGTCGAACCAACCATCACAACCTGCACGTTCGTGGTTACAAGGAAGAAGGAACGACCACCACGCCTTTCGACATGGTCGTACTCAACGACATCGACCGGTTCCATTTGGTCAAAGACGTCGTCGACCGGGTGCCGAGTATGGGACCACGTGCCGCTTACCTCACGCAATTCATCCGAGACAAACTCATCGACCACAAGCGCTACATCCGGCAATACGGTGAAGACATGCCGGAGATTCGCAATTGGAAATGGGGAGCGAATGAAACGGGGAAGAAGCAATCCAAGCGCAAATGAGCGGCGCCCTTTCGAAAGTCTGTCCAGTTCGAACGTCACGAATTTTCGTAATGCTCAGTAGGTCATCCGCTTCGGAGGTTTATCAACGTGCATCGCCAATACCAACAACTCCTCTCTCCCTTCGCGAAGTCTTTGCGTCGCGTTCTATGGTCCGTAGTTGCGATGTGTTTCGCTCCGGCCGCGACGCTAATCCTGGTCGGCTGCGACAAACCGAACGATAAGCCGGCCGCTACGACAGTAGCCGACCCTTACGATAACTCCAAGACGGAGATGAAGTCTTTGCCCGCGACGTTGACCAGCGACCGCCACACCGGCCCCTTGGCGTCGGGCAGTGCACTGAGTCTTGATGCGGCGGTGAAGCCGCTAGTGGCTGACCCCGTCAAAACCATTCAGCTCGATACGACCCATCGAGTGATCGAACTTGCGCCGGGAATTCATTTCTCGGCCTGGACGTTTGGCGGCCAAGTGCCAGGCCCGATAGTTCGGGTACGGGTCGGTGACAAGGTCAAGTTTTCGATGACCAATCGCAGCGACGAGCCCGCGCCTGGGCTGCAGGTGATGGCGGCGCCGATGATGCATTCGATGGATTTTCATGCGGCGATGGTCTCGCCGCAGGACAAATACCGTTCGATTGCGCCGGGACAAACCATCACTTTTGAATTCACGCCGAACTACCCGGGCGTCTTCATGTACCACTGTGGCACGCCGATGGTGCTCGAGCATATCGCTTCGGGCATGTACGGCATGGTCATCGTCGAGCCAAGAGGCGGCTATCCCACCAAAGTGGACCATGAATATGCCGTCGTCCAGAGCGAGTTCTATACCAAACTCGACCCGGAGAAGCGTAAAGTGAACGGTCAGCCGCTTTACGTGCTCGACTCGGAGCGGGTTCGCAACAAGCAACCAACCTACACCGTTTTCAACGGCCGCTACAACGGCATGGTCGAAAAACCATTGCCGGCGAAGCCGGGCGAGCGGGTGCGGCTCTTCGTAATGAACGTCGGCCCTTCGAACACTTCCAGCTTTCACGTCGTCGGCACCATCTTCGACCGCGTCTGGATCGACGGCAACCCGGATAACCAATTGCGCGGCTTGCAGACGGTGTTGCTGGGCTCTTCCGGAGGCGCGATTGTCGAGTTCATGATTCCCGAGGCTGGCAGCTACGTGATGGTCGACCACCATTTTGCCAACGCGTCCCAGGGCGCCATCGGGCTGATTGCGGCCGGTAATCCCCCGCCCGGGAGCGGCGACGTCGAGCACAACAACATCCCGGCCACCTCGACCCCAAGCGACCCGGCGGCGGTCAAAGCCAAGCTGGCGTTCGAAAGCAAGTGCCTGGCATGCCTCGAGCGGCGGCGGTGACAAACTGGGAACTGACCTTTTAGGAGTGACGAAACGTCGCAATGACGCCTGGCTCCCCAAGTGGCTCAAAGCACCCGACGCGATGCTGCAGTCGGATTCCGACGCCAAAGCGATGCTGGAAAAATACAAGCTTCCGATGCCCAACCAAAATCTGAGCGAAGTTGAGATCGGGGAGTACATCAAGTACTTCCATTGGGCTGACGAAAACGTGGAGCCGCAGCAACCGGCCGCGGCGCGTTAGCAACGTTTTTTGCCGCTTTTCGCGGTGCTAAGGAGAAATGATGAAACACAGCCGTAGAACATTCTTGATCAGCGCCACTGGAGCTGCGTCTGCATTGGCCGCTGCTCGCTTTGCATTTGCCCAAGGGAGTGCGCCGCTGTCGGAGAGCGATCCCCAGGCGCAGGCATTAGGCTACAAGACCGACGCCACGAAAGCAGACAAGGCGAAGTTCCCGAAGTATGCCGCCGGCCAGATGTGCGGCAACTGCCAGCTCTATCAAGGGAAACCGGCCGACGCCACGGGTCCGTGCTCCCTCTTTCCGAATAAGCTCGTTGCATCCAAAGGGTGGTGTAGCGCTTGGGTCAAGAAAGCCTGAGACGTCTACGCGGACGAACCACCTTCTAGCCGCAAACCCAAGAGGTGCATCAATGAACCCTCACCCCGTATTCCTCCTGGTCGCATTATCGGCAGCACCGATAACGGCGAGTGCCTGCGGCGCGTGCGTCGAAGACCAAGTGGCAGCGACCTATGACCACGCCGTGATGACGCAAGCCGTCGGCCAACATCACGTCGTCGTGTTCGCCTCGGTGGATAGCGGGGGAAACGGGAAAACTGATGTACGCGCAATTGGCAGGGCGGCAACCGCCAGCAAAGGTGTTGACGCGGGCAGCGTGCGGGTATCGGATGAACCGTCAGCCCTATCCTTCGCGCTTGATCCGACAGCAAGGAGCCCGCAGGCCGTCCTGGTAGACATTCAGACGCGACTCCGCGCGAAGGGCGTCAAACTAATCATCCTTCGAGTAGCCAGCTGAACGGCTGGGAGCCGTAAGCGGAGCGATCCCTGGCTCAAATGACGCACCGTGGCTCGTCCGAGCTGCGGCCGAGCGTGCCGCCATCGCGCTTTGCGCTTTGGAGCTTGGGCTTTCGACCCTTTTACCTGCTCGCGAAAGGGTTGGCCTCAGTGGATCAGCACGACCGGGATGTGCGCCAAGTGGAGAACCCTGGTAGTGACCGACCCTAACACCATGTTTGAGAGCGCTGACATACCGCGCGTCCCCATGTAGATCATATTGCTGCCTGATTGCTTCGCCTGCTCGATGATGCTTTCCGCAATCGATCCGACGACCGTATGCACGGTGTACTTCACATCGGCGGCGTCGAGAATCTTCTTGCTTGGCGCGAGCATGGCCTTGCATTCCTCGGCGTAGTAGCGTTCGATCATCTCATTGCTGACAACTACACTCATGTTCGCGAACCGCGGTACCGGCAGGTGCACCGCGAGCAGATCGATTTGAGGGCGACTCTTGTACCATGCCAAGGTTTCCACCAGCTTCTTGGCTGCGCGGGTGGCGCTCTTGGAACCGTCTACGGGAAGCAGCACTTTCAGCATGGTCGTTCTCCTGGGTCTTGAGATCCATTGCGTGCCGTTAGGTAACGAAAAGCGTGACCACGAACAATAATATTGCAAGGATCAGGTGTCGCTCCATTGAGCCGTCTGCTTGAACATTGGGTTGTCCGCGGAGTCATGCCACTAGCTGCACATAGTCTCGAACTTATCGTCAACCGACCTTTTGATCTCGGTCAAGCAGACGAAAAGGAACGAAGCGAGCCCAATCGTGCGCTCAAATCAGTCCACGTATCCGCGCATGGAAGCTTTGCCTCGCCGTTCTGTGTGCCGATGAAGTGACTTGTACAACTCCAGCCCTGCGAGACTGACGCCGGCTACAGCAACACTCACTAATAGTTGATAAGCGTCGAGAGGCGCGAAGCGGAAGATCTCGCGCATCGGCTGCACGTACAATGCGAGCCCGAGGCCCAGAAGCGCGCCCCCTATTACCCACCAGAGTGCGGGGTTCGGGCGACGCAGCGTTTCGGCCAGCGTCGCTTGGCGCGAGCGGTTGGAAAGGATCAGTCCCACGTTGCCGATCACAATCGCCGCGAAGGCCATGGCGCGCGCTTGCGCTTCTGGCGTTCCATTGGCTAGCACTAAAGCGTACAGGGACGCCACCGCAACCAACAGACTGACGCCCTGAAGAATGCTCGTGGCGATCATCCAACCGTCGAACAGGCGTGAGGTCGCGGGGCGCGGTGGCCGGCGCATCACCTGCGGCTCCGCAGGCTCCGCTTCGAAGGCGAGTGAACATGCCGGGTCGATCACAAACTCCAGAAACACAATGTGCACCGGGTAGAACACCAGCGGCCAGCCGAATAGCAAAGGCAACAGCGCCATTCCGGCGGTGGGCACGTGCACGGCGACGATGTAGCACATCGCCTTCTGAATGTTGTCGAAGATACGCCGCCCGAGCTTGACTGCTTCCACCATGGAAGTGAAATCGTCTTCCAGCAAAACCAGCGAGGCCGCTTCGCGCGCTACATCCGATCCACGCTTGCCCATGGCCACGCCGATATGCGCCGCCTTCAACGCCGGCGCGTCGTTGACGCCGTCTCCGGTCATCGCGACGATTTCGCCATTCGCCTTGAATGCCTGCACCAGGCGCAATTTCTGCTCGGGCGCCACGCGGGCGAAAATGTTGATCTGCGCCGCGCACTCGCGCAAATGCGCATCGCTCATGGCGTCGAGCTCTGGCCCGGTCATGACCTTTTCCGGAAGCGCCAGGCCGATCTGGCGGGCGATGGCCTGCGCTGTTCCTGCATAGTCGCCGGTAACCATCACCGTGCGGATCCCCGCGTTGTAGCACTCCTGCAGTGCGGTCGGCACGGCAGGCCGGATGGGATCCGCGAGCCCGGTCAGACCCAGGAACCGCAGCTGCAGCTCGTTTTGCTTGGAAGGCCATCGGTGAGCGTCCCCATGCGCCGACGAGAGCGTGCCCCGTGCCACAGCCAGCACGCGTAGACCGTCGGCCGCCATCGTGGCGACCTGCGCCTTGATTGACGCGCGTTCGGCGGGGTCGAGTGTGCAAAGTTGCGCGATCGCCTCCGGGGCGCCCTTGGCCGCGACCACGTACGCATCGCCGTCTTGCGCCTGCCAGATGTGAGCGACCGAGAGCTGTTCGCGCGACAGCGGGTAGCTGTGTGCCAGCGTCATCGCGCCGAGCTTCTCGAGCACGTCGGGAGAGCGCTCGCGGGCCAACCGGTGATAGGCCTTCTCCATCGGATCGAAGGGCTCGCGCTCGCTCGCCAGCACGCTGAATTCGATCAGGTCGGGTAGAAGTTCAGCGTCTGATGCTTGCAGATCGACTTCTTTGCCCGCCGTCCAAAGGCGACGTACTGCCATGCGGTTTTGCGTGAGCGTGCCGGTCTTATCCACGCACAGCACCGTCGTGGCGCCCAGCATTTCGATCGCCGGTGCGCGACGGGTCAAGACACCCTTCTGCGAAATCCGCCACGCGCCCAGTGCCAGGAATACTGTGAGTACCACCGGGAACTCTTCCGGCAGGTTCGCCATGGCCAGCGTGATTCCGGCGAGCACCCCATTAAGCCAGTCGCCGCGGGTAAGCCCATAAAGGACGATGACGAGTACCGACAACACCACCCCGATCGCCGCAAAGATCAGCACCGCGCGCCGGGTTTCCCGCTGGATGGAACTCAACTCCGGTACCAGTGTCTGCAACGCCTTGCCTATCTTGCCGATCTCGGTCTGCATACCGATGGCGACGACGCGTGCGAGGCCCTGTCCTGTGGTGAGCAGCGTTCCCGAATAGACGAAGGGCAGGTCGTCGCCACCGGGCCGCGCCCACGCCACCAGGGCATCACTCGCGCGCTTGCGAACAGGTACCGATTCCCCAGTGAGGAGCGATTCGTCTGCCATCAAATTGTTGGAGTTGAGCAGCGCCGCGTCGGCGGGCACCCGGTCCCCTTCCTTGACCAGCACAAGCTCCCCGACCACCACTTCGCGCCCCGGAATCGGCTGCCACTCCCCATCGCGCAGCACCTGGGCGCGCGGGCTCGCGAGTTCACGCAGGGCCTCCAGCGCCCGCTCGGTCTTGCGCTCCTGGTAGAAGGTGATACCCATGACCACAAATACCGAGGCGAAAAGAATTAATGCCTCCCGAATATCACCCAGTACCAGGTAGATCGCGGAAGCGCCTATGAGCAGCAGGAACATGGGCTCGCGCACCACTTCCCATGCAATCGCCAACACGCTGCGCGGCTTGGCGGAAGGCAGTTCGTTATAGCCGTCACGGATCAACCGGGTGCTCGCCTCCGCACTACTCAGTCCGATGTGTTCTAAAACGGCTCGACTCATTTTCGCTTGGTCGCCAAGTAGGTGTAGAACATGCGCTTCGTCACTTCGACGATCCCTAGATAGGCGATGGTCAACGCCGCCAGAATCACAAAAAACTCCATCGGCGGTGGGTGAAAGCCAAAGTAGCGGCCCAGTCCGGTAAACGGAAGAATCACCGCCACCGCGACCACGGCAAGCGAGGTCGCAGCAAGCGCAGGGTGCGGCCTGCTGGCAAGCGGATTGCGCCGGGTACGGATGACGAATATCACGAGCACTTGGGTCGCCAGCGATTCGATGAACCAACCCGTCTGGAACAGCATCTCGTCGGCATGAAGGATCGCAAGCAGCACGTAGAAGGTGAGGAAATCGAAGAGCGAGCTAACGGGCCCGACAACCCACATGAAGTTGCGGATAAACCGCATGTCCCATTTCTGGGGACCGCGGATCTCGTCGGCATCGACATGGTCGAGTGGGATCGCCACCTCCGAAAGATCGTAGAGAACGTTGTTGAGCAATATCTGGGTGGGCAGCATGGGCAGAAACGGCAGGAACAAGGAGGCGCCTGCCATGCTGAACATGTTGCCGAAGTTGGAGCTGGTACCCATCATGATGTACTTGCGGATGTTGGCGAAAGTGCGCCGGCCTTCGAGTACGCCATCGTGCAGCACGTTCAGATCGTGCTTAAGCAGAATCAGGTCGGCCGCGTCTTTGGCCACGTCGACGGCCGTATCGACCGACACGCTGACGTCGGCCGAATGGAGCGCCGGCGCATCGTTGATGCCGTCGCCGAGATACCCGACGACCCGACCCCGCGCCTTCAGCGCGAGGATGATGCGGTTCTTCTGCTCCGGGTTTACGCGGCAGAAGAGATTGACCTGATCCACGCGAGCTTGCAGAGCGTGATCGTTCAACTGCGCGATTTCGCTCCCCGTAAGTACACCGCTCACGGGCAAGTGCAACCTGGCGCAGATGTACTGCGTCACCTGTTCGCTGTCGCCGGTGAGGATCTTGACTGCCACGCCGTCCGCTACGAGCGCTGCGAGCGCCTTCGATGCGCTCGCCTTTGGTGGATCGAGAAATGCGGCGAAGCCGGAGAACACCAATTCGGTCTCGTCGCTCACCGCGGCATGATCATGGTCCTTGCCGACCTGCTTGTAGGCGATGCCAAGCACACGCAGGCCTTCTTGGCCTAACGCTTCCAACTGCCGCTGTGCATCCGCGCGCGCACCGGCGTCCCATGCGCGAACGGTGCCCGTGCGGTCCGCTTCGTAATGCGTCGACAGCCTGAGAACGTCCTCCGGTGCGCCCTTCACCACCAGCGTGCGTGCGACGCCGTCGTCCACCAGCACCGACACGCGCCGTCGCTCGAAGTCAAACGGTGCCTCGTCGATCTTCTTCCAGCGACTCGCGTCGATATGGTCGTGGGCAAGGATCGCCTCGTCGAGCGGGCTCTTGAGCCCCGTCTCGAAGGAACTATTCAAGTAGGCGAGCGTCAGAACGTGCTCGCTGTCGCTGCCTGTGACATCGACGTGGCGCTCGAGGCTGATCTTCGCCTCGGTCAGGGTGCCGGTCTTGTCAGTGCACAAGACATCCATCGAGCCGAGGTTCTGCACGGCTGCCAGGCGTTTCACGATGACCCGCTTCTTCGCCATGCGAAGTGCTCCACGCGAGAGGGTTACGGAAATCACCATGGGCAGCAGTTCGGGGGTAAGGCCTACCGCGAGCGCGATGGCGAACAAGAGCGACTCAAGCATCGGCTTGTGGGTCACGGTGTTCACCATGAGCACGAACAACACCATGAGCACCGTGAGGCGCATGATGAGCATGCCGAAGCGTCGGGTGCCGAGTTCGAAGGCCGTCGGCGGCGGTTCAAGACTCAGCGTGTGGGCGATCTCGCCGAGGGTGGTAGCGCTGCCGGTGCGGTATACGAGCAAGCGCGCCGTGCCGCTGACCACTGATGTACCCATGAAGAGTCCGTTCGCCGCGCCCTGGAGGTCGGCTTGGCGGTCTGCCAGCTCCTCAACGCGCTTCTCCACCGGAAAGGATTCCCCGGTGAGCAGCGCCTGGTTCACGAACAGGTCGCGCGCCTCGAGCAGGCGCCCGTCCGCAGGTACCAGGCTACCGGCCGCGAGCAGTACCATGTCTCCCGGCACCACCTGCGTTGTCGGCACATCTTTGGTTGCGCCGTCGCGCAGGACGGTGGCGCGGATCTGCACTGACTGACGGAGCTTCCGAGCGGCCTGCCCGGCGCGGTATTCCTGAACGAAGTCGAGCACCACGCTCATCAACACCATGGCGATGATGATGATGAAACTCGCAACCTCGCCGGTTAGAGCGGAAATTATGCTCGCCGCGAGCAGGATTAGCACCAGCGGGTTGCGGAAGCGGCGCAAGAATTGGAACAACAACGAGTGCTCGGGCCGGTCGCGAAGCTCGTTACGGCCGTAACGCTTGAGACGAACCCGCGCCTCGGCACTTGTCAGCCCTGTCGCGGGCGCACCAAGCTCTTCAAGAAGGCTTGCCAGTGGCCTCAGCCACCATGTCAAGCCTCTCCTATCGGCGTTCGTATCCAAACGGCTGTTCTCCCCAGACGCGAACTGCAGTCTCTGGCGCGCTCAGCAGCGGCCGATCAGCAGTTCAACGAGCAAACCCACACTGGCTCCCAGCGCGATGGATTGCCGCGTATTCTCATGCACCTAACCATCAGTCGCCCGCTCAGGCACGCGTGTTTTCTCGACCCGCACGCGTTGGGCGTCTGCTATTTGTGCCTTCACCGTATCCAGCGTCCTTTCCAGTTTGCATCGCGCTACGCATAGAGTTCGCCGGCCCGTCCGACCGAGGCGGAAAGGTAGTCTTCAGCGTCGACTGCGGCCGTCTTGAGGTCAGTAACGACGCTGTGACGACTCGGGGACGAGCTTAACCGCGCGCGCGTCCGCGCTTATTGCACGCCCCTCATGCTACTGCCGCTGCCAGAGCAGGTTTTGATGCGTATCAATCGGTGAGGCGATCGTGCCCGGGGCCGGCCGTGCCCATGCCGGCAAGAGGCGGTGCCGCCTCGATTGCAAGTAGTCCGCACCCACAGTTTGTGCTGTGAGGAGACCCAATGACAAGCCACGCGGACCTGAAGGCAACGAATCAGGTCCCAAGCGCCGGCGCGGCCGGGTGCAGTGATTTCCTTCAAAAGGTGCCCTTGTCGTAAGTGCACGCCGGCGTCAGCATTGACCCGGATCAAACTGCCCGAAGCGGGCAGACAGGCTGCTCTTGTCTCAGATCAATGTACTTATCCTCGCGCCCGGTCAAACTAAGTTCTAGCTGCGGGTTCTGGGTTGAGAGGCGGAGGGCCGGCCGTGAACAATCTTCCCGACAAACGAGGCCGGTCATGTTCACGAATATCTTTGTACCTACCGACGGATCAACGTTGTCGCAACACGCCCTGACGAAGCAATCAAACTTGCCAAAGAGAACAATGCCCGTCTACGTTGCAGGCACAGGACCAACCGCCAAGTTCAAGTCATGCCCTACGTGGCTTGCTCGCGATCACTGGGGAGGGAGACCGACCAACAGAGAGCAAAGGCCGCCCGCGGCAAACGGCGCTGGTGCTGCTCCTGAACGCACAGCGCCTTCTGAGATTCGGCGGTCCGGGTGACATGACCGTCGCACCGTACGAACTTCAGCTCCATTGGTTGTGCGGACGTCACTGCGAGAGCTCGATCATCAAACGCTGTCAAACGCATCGGGCGCCACGATGAGCATCAGAAATCTCGAGCACCTTTTCCGACCTCAATCCGTTGCGGTGATCGGCGCGTCGGAGAACCCGCGCAGCATCGGAGCCATTGTGCTGCGAAATCTCGCCGAGGGAGGATTCGCCGGGCCCGTCTTGCCCGTGAATCCGCAGCACGTCGAGTTGGCGGGCATTAAGGTCTACCCGACCGTGGCGAGCCTGCCAGTCACACCGGAGCTTGCCGTTATTTGCACGCCGCCCGCGACGGTGCCGGGCTTGATTGGCGAACTCGGGACACGCGGCACCAAAGCCGCGATAGTCATTACCGCCGGGCTTGGCGCTCTACAGGAGCGCGAGGGTGTGACCTTGAAGGAGGCAATGCTTGCCGCCTCGAGGCCTCATCTATTGCGCATCCTTGGACCGAATTGTGTCGGCCTTCTTGTTCCTGGGATTGGCCTCAACGCGAGCTTTGCCCATACCGGCGCCGTCCCTGGCAAGATCGCGTTCGTATCGCAATCGGGAGCGTTGGTCACGGCCGTACTTGACTGGGCAAAGTCTCGGGGGGTCGGGTTTTCAAAGTTCATTTCACTGGGCGATAGCGCCGATGTGGACTTTGGTGATGTGCTTGATTATCTCGGCAGCGATGCGGAGACACACGCGATTCTGCTGTATGTCGAATCAATCAAGGCGGCACGTAAGTTCATGTCCGCGGCGCGGGCCGCAGCACGCAATAAGCCGGTGCTTGTAATCAAGGCCGGCCGCGTGCCCGAAGGGGCGAAGGCCGCCACCTCGCACACCGGCGCGCTTGCCGGATCCGATGACGTCTACGATGCCGCCATTCGGCGCGCGGGAATGCTTCGGGTGTTCTCCACGGAGGAACTCTTTGACGCCGTGGAAACACTCGCACGGGCGCGGCCGCTCACCGGAGACCGGCTGGCGATCATGACCAATGGTGGCGGCCCCGGCGTCATGGCGACCGATGCTCTGATTCTCGGGCAAGGCCGACTTAGCTCGCTAGCCCCGGCGACATTGCGCAGCCTCGACGCCATGCTGCCGCCGACTTGGTCGCGCGCCAATCCTGTCGACATCATCGGCGACGCACCGACCGAGCGGTACGTGCAGACCCTGCGGATCCTTCTGGCGGATTCCCAGTCCGACGCGGTATTGTTCATTCACGCGCCGACTGCGATCGTTCCGAGCGCGGAAATCGCGACGGCGGCTGCGGCGGAAGCTAAACAGGCTGGGCGCAACGTATTTGCGTGCTGGCTTGGAGAGGACGCGGTGAAGCAAGCTCGCGCGATTTTCGCGCGAGCCGGCATTCCGAGCTTCGATACTCCCGAAGACGCGGTACGCGCGTTTCTCCAGGTGGTGCAATATCGCCGCAACCAGGACTTGCTGATGGAGGCTCCCCCTTCGGGCTCGGCTGAATGGCAACACGATCGCGACCAGGCCCGCGCAGTGGTGACGAATGCTCTCGCAGAGAGGCGGGTGATGCTGTCGGAGGCGGAAGCGAAGGCGGTCCTCGCCGCCTATAGCATTCCCGTGGTCGACACCCGGATTGTGACGACTGGGGACGAGGCGGTGAAGGTCGCACGCGAGATCGGCTTCCCGGTTGCGCTCAAGATTTTCTCGCCAGACATTACGCACAAGTCCGACGTTGGCGGTGTCGCCCTGAACCTCGAGAACGCGGATGCGGTCGCCGCCGCCGCCCAAGCCATGCGCCGACGGGTGCAAGAGCATCTGCCGAAGGCAAACATACGAGGCTTTACTGTACAAACCATGGTACGGCGGCCCAATGCCCAGGAACTCATCGTCGGTGTCACCATGGATGCTGTTTTCGGCCCGATCATTCTTTTTGGCCAAGGGGGAACCGCCGTGGAAATCACCGCGGATCGGGCGGTAGGACTGCCGCCACTCAACATGGTTTTGGCGCGCGATCTCATCTCCCGCACGCGCGTGTCCAAGCTGCTCGCGGGCTACCGCGACCGATTGCCAGCACACCTTGGTGCGATCAGCCGGACGCTGATCCAGGTGTCACATTTGATTGCAGACATTCCGGAGATTGCGGAACTCGACATCAACCCGCTGCTGGCCGACGACCAAGGGGTTCTTGCACTCGATGCACGCATGCGCGTCGTAGCCTCGGCTGGGAGGGGGGTTGATCGCTTCGCAATTCGTCCGTATCCCGAGGAGCTCGAGCAAGGGATCAGTTGGCAAGGTCGGCAGGTGTTGCTACGACCGATCAAACCCGAAGACGGCACGCAGCATTTGGAATTCTTCAACGCACTGGCCCTGGAGGATATCCGCTATCGTGTGTTCATGCCGATGCGTGAGTTGCAGCGCTCTCAGCTCGCGCGGCTGACGCAGATTGACTACGATCGAGAAATGGCTTTCATCGCGACCCGTGAGTGCGAACCCGGTCGCTTCGAGACGCTCGGAGTGGTGCGCGCGGTGACGGACCCGGACAACATGATCGCCGAATTTGCGATCATCGTCCGGTCCGACATCAAAGGACAAGGGCTCGGTCCGATCCTCCTCAGGAAGCTTATTGACTATTGCCGCAGCCGCGGAACCAAGGAACTTGTGGGTGAAGCCCTCACCAGCAACCAGCGCGTCATTGGTCTAACGCGACGTTTCGGTGGCACGGTGACCCACTCGGACACAGGCACAATAATCTTGAAGTTTAACTTGCTGTCGCCGCCATGCCCGGATTGATTGCGCGAACAACTTAGAAGCGTCGACAAAGCCAGGTGTGTCATCGACCATGCCGAAAGAGTAACGAGCCACCGTCTCGACTCAAGGAATGTGCGCGAAGTGGCCAACCGCGTGGGGTCGCGCCTCATGTCACGCGCTATAAGGTGCGTGGGCAGCTGCGCCCGAAACGCGATGCTGCCAGCGGTTACTGGCGCTTCAGCGGCGACATCCTCGAGCGGGCCGTTATTCAGGAACCGAGTGCGGAAGACGAGATGCGTAAAAGTTTAGATTCGCGGGCATTACCATTTCGTGTCGCGGATTCCAACGTAAAAGGCCAGATGATTGACAACGATGTCCCCGACGAAACTCAGCACCAAAATGCTGACGACATCCAGCCAGCTCAGCCGCGCCCAGAATGACAGAACCAGCAATCCTCCCACGATGAAGTCGAGCTGATCGGCCGGAACCCATGACCGCCCCGGAGCGATCCCAAGCCGGCGCTTGATCAAGCTCTTGATGCTGTCTCCGCCGAGCGCACCAATGCCGCATCCAAGACCGAGCAGAAGCCACTGGTCATAAAGAATCAAGCTACCGGACCAGCCTGCACGAAACTGCACAAAAGTGGCACCGACCGCGGCGGCGACGCCCAACGCGAAACCGACCACAGTCTTGTGACTGCCCAACCAGCGTCGACTTACAGGGTGATTCCAGCCGGGCCAATGCCTTGCAAACGGAGCCGCCATGTTCGCCAGATAGATTGGCAGCATGAGATAGGTTAATTGGACGATTCGAAACATCGAAATTGGCGAAAACACTTCTCTTGCCAAAGCCCTGGGTCAGCAAAATTCACATACTGTCGCTACGCTGATCTGCGAGCCCAGGGCCGCTGCCTGCTGGATGTCTGGCTTGTGCCTGTCTTGGCCGGATTTTCACTTCATCGAACCGACTTGTTACCGTAAGGCCATCGTACGTGAGGCCGCGCGCCGTAGCCGCGGATCCGCGTCGCGGCGTTCAACCGCGCAACGATCGTCCGCGCCCCATGCTCATTTCTTTGCCGGCACCAGGGCATCAGAATCGCCTGCCCTTCGCCGTAGCCCTCCGCGAGCATCGCATTCGCGATTTCGATCGCCTTCACGCGCACTTCCAGCGACAAGCGCCGCATTGCAAGCGGAAATCTCTGCAGTGTCCAGGGCATCGGCGTCGCGCCTCATCGCCGCCAGTGCACGCGCACCATGTATTCGTCCTCAGCGTATTGCAGTTTAAGCTCGCCGTCGTAGGCACGTTTGAGCGCTTCGCCGATACGCTGAGGTGAGTGGATATCGGTGGTCGAGACTTGCACCCGGTCGGCGCTTTCGTCGATTTGCATGATCCGGTTCAGCGGATGTTCCTCGCGCTCGCGTTCCGCTACGTTGCGGACAAGCTGGACGAGCTCAGTCCGATGTGCAGCGACGAATAAACCTTCCAGCGTTACCACACCGGCCGGAAGCTTATCGCGGATGCGCTGACAAGCAGGGCAAAGCACCACGTGGCCGCCTGGCGGTGCGCTCGCCCACTGCCAACGGCCGTGATGAAATACGGCGCCACACGAGCTGCATCGCGTTGGCTCAGCGTACTTTCCCGCGACCTGATAGGGATCGTGCCGTTTGGCGTCGAAAATGCGGTCCCGGTACCGGGTGACACCCCCGGGCGGAGTGTGCGGCGTGGGTGGCGGTGTGCGTCTTGGCAAGGTCTCTACTCCCTGTGAGAACGGCAGATGGAGGCATCTTGGCTTCGATGATAATCGCTTACAAAGCCCGGCTCGTTGATCGATATCAATCTCGCGACGGTGTACCGACGCCTGGTCGCGTTCGTCCAAGTTCGCGTGCCCTGCAATAGGTGTGCGCGTCGATCTCGGCAGCGAGATCGCGCAGTGCCGGCGTGATCTCGACTGGGTACGGATCGCCATCATCGAGCGAGCGCAGTCGCTCTGGCAGCTTAGCGAGCTCGGTTCGGACGTGCTCGCGAATCGTGGCGAGCGTTGGGGTCGGGGCGACCAGGCATCCCGACCGCATGATTGGCGCGAGAAGCGGCGTGCCGGGCAGCGCTTCCATTGCAAGCGTCAGGAAACGCCGCCGCGCTCGGTCACCGTAGACTTCCGATGATTCTTGAGCGCACGACGTTCGCGCCTGGCCATCGCAGCACCTCTGCGGAGGGTTGTTCGGCACAGGATGTTGCGTTACATCAAAACTCGGCCACCCGTCAGATGATAGGGTAGACATGGCGATTTGCCCGAACTCCGTGCAACTTGCGCGAGTGGACATGACTATTGCGCATGGTCATTTCCATCAACTGGAGAATCAGCATGATTAAAACAGAAGACAGTGAGATTCGTCGAAAAGTAATTGCGGAACTCGATTGGGATCCGAGCATTGATCCTTCGGCGGTCGGTGTTGCGGTCAAGGATGGCGTCGTGACCCTCAGCGGCTCCGTGATCAGTTACTGGCAAAAGAAGGAAGCCGAACGCGTATCAAAGCGTGTACGTGGTGTCAAGGCCGTGGCAGAAGATCTGACAATCAAGCTACCAGGGGCGGCGGAACGCAGTGATACGGACATCGCCCACTCGGTGGTAAGCGGCCTGCGTTTCAATGTGGCCGTCCCCCCCGATCGCATTCAAGTGACGGTTGAGAACGGTTGGGTAACGCTCGAGGGCGAAGTCGAGTGGCAACATCAGAAGAATACCGTCGAGTATGCCATCAAGTACCTGATGGGGGTGAAGGGGGTTACCAACAGCATCACTATCAAGCCACGGGTAAGCGCTGCCGATGTCAAGGCGAAGATCGAGAATGCCTTTGCGCGACGCGCGCAACTTGACGCCAACCAGATCAAGGTGGAATCAACCGACAGCAAGGTAATCCTGCGTGGCAGCGTTCATTCCTGGGACGAGAGGGAGCAGGCCGAACAGGCGGCGTGGGCGGCACCGGGCGTGTCAAAGGTAGAGAATAACGTGATGGTCAACCCATGAGCACGGTTGCGCATCGCGTGACTGGCGACTGAAATGGTTGCGATGCGGGTGCGCGATTAGCATGGCGGTGCAGGTATGGCGGCCGATCCGAAAAGATCGGCCGCGTATCTTCGCGAAAGGGCACGGCCCTTAGTTTCGCAGGCACCCGGGCGCCAACTGCAGGCACCGTCAGTGTGCCGAAGTCGACGGGAGGCCTGAGTGGCTAACAGGACGCGCAGTCCCGGCAATCAGGATGTCGGTGATTAGAGCCTCTGCCGGAGGCCCGTAGGCCGCTTCGAACAACTTGCGGAAGCGCTCGGGAATCGCCGCGGCCGGCTCGGTCACCGGCGCCGACGCGAACTCCCTCGGCAACGCCGCGCTGCCGGCCGGTACTGCGCGCATGAGATCACTCGGCGCGATGCCCCCTTGCCCGCGCACGGGTGCCCCCGATCGTTCTCGCCGAAACAGCCGTGTGCTGCGTCGCGATAGCGTCGTTCCTGCCGCGGCGACGAGTGCAACGAGTGCATCCATCGTTCATCGCCTCGGCTTACCCTTCAGACGAGGGCTTGCGGTTGAGCAGCAGGTGGTCGACGGCGGCTTCGGCTTGCTGCCAGTCGTCGATTTCGTAGCCCTCGGCGTAACCGCGCTCCGCATATAGATGGTAGGCCGCCTCGCTAATAAGGCGGTGCCGCAAATCGGGATCGATCTCGTCGTGAGCGCCTTCGCCAAAAGGTTGATCGGGATCCTGTGCGCTTTCGGTCTCCGGCTCGAGGGTGGGCACGCTACGTGGGTGCGGCAGACCCGCGTCCACTGGATGGGGGGACGTCACGGTTTTCCGGTGTTGTGGTGTGGTCATCATGTTTCTCCTCGTGTCCCGCCGTAGCGGCAACATCGCCTGCCAAAGTGCATCGCTGCGAGTTGCGCCTCGACTGCCTACCGGAAATTGGCTACACGCCGGCAAGCGGAGAGCTTGTTCCTCTGGTGCGCAATCTCATACGCGGCGCATGCGTAACCAACCTATTCATTTGCATCCCTCGATTTCATTGTACGCCGGGCACCGGCAACC